>PWVN01000063.1 GCA_003561835.1 Syntrophomonadaceae bacterium | reverse complement strand
CGGATGGCCGTCAGGGAGGTCCCCAAAAGCCGGACTCCGTATTTCTCCAGGACCCCTCGCCGGGAAAGCTCCAGGGCCATGTTCAGCCCCACCTGCCCTCCCAGGGTGGGGAGGAGGCCGTCGGGGTTTTCCCGGGAAATAATGGCCTCGATGTATTCGGGGGTCAGGGGTTCCATGTACACCTTGTCCGCCATGTTGGTGTCCGTCATGATGGTGGCGGGGTTGCTGTTGACCAGGACCACCTCGATCCCCTCTTCCATGAGGGAACGGCAGGCCTGGGTCCCGGCATAATCGAATTCGGCGGCCTGGCCGATGATGATGGGCCCGGAACCGATGACCAGAACTTTTTTGAGCGACTTGTCCAGGGGCATACGTATCCTCCTCGTGAGCTTATTCTTAAAGCATCATGGCTTTGAATTCATCAAAGAGGTGCAGGGAGTCGGTGGGGCCGGGATAGGCCTCCGGGTGGTACTGGACGCTGAAGAGGGGGATGTCCCTGTGCCGCAGCCCCTCGATGGTGCCGTCGTTCAGGCTCCGGTGGGTCACCGCCACGCCCCTCTCCTCCAGGCCCTCCTCCTCCACCGCGTACCCGTGGTTCTGGGAGGTGATGGTCACCTTCCCCGTGGCCAGGTCCTGGACCGGGTGGTTGCTCCCCCGGTGGCCGAAGGGCAGTTTGTAGGTATCGCCGCCCAGGGCCAGGGCAAAGACCTGGTGACCCAGGCAGATGCCGAAGAGGGGGACCTTCCCCAAAAGGCCCCGGGCCGTCTCCACCGCATAGGGAGCATCCTTGGGGTCCCCGGGGCCGTTGCTGAAGAGGACCCCCCGGGGCTTTTGGGCCAGGATCTCTGCCGCCCCGGTGCCGGCGGGGACCACGGTGACGGCGTAACCGGCCCGGCTCAGGGTCCTGACGATGCTCTTCTTGACGCCCAGGTCCACCACCACCACGGGGAAGCCCTCTCCCGGCAGCCGGTAGGTTGCGGGAGCCGTAACCCGGCTCACCGGGTCCCGGACAGTGGAAAATTCCCCCTGCCGGGCTTTCAGGACCAGGGCCTCCAGGTTCTTTCGATCGGTGCTGATGATGCCCGTCATGGTCCCCTTTTGCCGCAGGTGGCGGGTCAGGGAGCGGGTATCCACCCCCGTCAGCCCGGGGATGTCGTATTCCAGCAGGAAATCCGCCAGGGTGGAGGCGGCACGCCAGTTGTTGGGGTCCTGGCAGTATTCCCGGACCACCAGCCCGGCGGCGAAGGGTCGTCGGGATTCACAGTCCTCCGGGTTGATGCCGTAATTCCCCAACAGGGGGTAGGTCATGGTGATGATCTGCCCGCAGTAGGATGGGTCTGTGAGGATCTCCTGGTACCCCGTCATGGAGGTATTGAAGACCACTTCACCCCCGAAGGTGCCGGCGGGGCCGAAGGATTCTCCCGGGAATACTGTGCCGTCGGAAAGGATCAGAAAGCCTTTCATTGCATCGCCTCCGTTGTTGTAAAAAAGTCTCCTTGCCGGCATGGCCAAGGAGACTTTTTTCATTGCGCAATCAACCTGCAGCAGGCTATGCTCTCCTTACCAGCCTCGCCGGACCGGTTTAAAGGAAAAGTACATTTTTCTAATCTTATCAAAGGCAAGGGGGGCTGTCAACAAAAATCGCAGGATTTTTTGTGTTAATCTTGCGGAAATATTGCAGGCAGCAGGACAAGCCGGGACCTGCCCGCCCCTTTTCCGCCGGAAAATCCTCTCCCGGAAGGAAATTTCTCACGGCTTCCGGCATACTGTAAAGGATAGGCATGATGAGCGCAAATGTCATTGACAGGGACCCTGCTCCCTGTTACACTGAGAAGGATTATCCACAAAAATTGTAAAGGGGAGGACCCCTGCATGCCTTTCAACAAGGCCATCGCTATGCTGGATTCCGGTGTGGGCGGCCTCACCGTGGTGAGGGAGATCTTTAAAGAGCTGCCGGCGGAGCGCATCATCTATTTCGGCGACACGGCCCGGATGCCCTACGGGCCCCGTTCCCCCGGGGAGGTGCGCCGCTTTGCCGAGGAGATTATCGAATTTCTCTGTACCCAGGACATCAAGATGGCCATCGTGGCCTGCAACTCCGCCTCGGCGGCGGGTCTCCCCCGCTACCAGGGGACCCACGAGATCCCCATCCTGGGGGTTATCGAGCCCGGGGTCCGGGCGGCCCTGGCCCACACCCGAAGCAAAAAGATCGGCGTCATCGGCACCTCCGGTACGGTGGAGAGCGGTGCCTACGAGGCGGCCATCAGGGCCCTTGACCCCGGCGTGGAGGTCATCAGCCGGGCCTGCCCCCTTTTCGTCCTCATCGTGGAGAACAACCTGACGGAGGCCCCCGAGACCCGCGTGGTGGCAAAGGAGTACCTGGCCCCCTTAAAGGAAGCGGGGGTGGATACCCTGATCCTGGGCTGCACCCATTACCCCCTCATGGAAGGGGTCATCGGGCAGGTCATGGGGGAAGGGGTGAAGCTGGTGAGCTCCGCCCGAGAGACGGCCCGGGAAGCCCGGAAGATCCTTACGTCCCTGCACCTCTTGAACCCCGACTCTTCCCGGGAGGAGGGCTGCCGCGGCGGCCACCGCTATTACTGCAGCGGCCCCCCGGCTCCCTTCGAAGAGATCGGCAAGAAGCTCCTGCAGCAGAGGGTCAAAGCCTACCGGGTCCTTTTTTAGGGCCCTCTTTTTTTTCTGGCATAAATCGCCCCGCTTGTCCATACATAATAGTATAAGCTATGGACGAGGAGGGGTATTGTTTATGCGCAAAAAAATCTTTCTGGGACTGATGGTCCTGCTCCTTATGGCCTTCGCCATTTCCTGTTCCGCCTTGGATGAAATCCGAAACGGGGATGAACCTCCCCAAGAGCCGGAACAGCCTCTGGAGGAGGGGGAGGAGGCCCCCGCCGGGCGGATGCGCCTCACCACCTTTTACTACCCCGACGGGGACGGGAATTTCGTCGTACCCTATGCCAGGGAGATCCCCTGGGTGGAAGGTATCGCCCGCTCCACCCTGGAGCACATGATCGACGGGGAGTACGCCCAAAACTTCCTCTCGGGTACGGGCTTAAAGCCCCCCTTCCCGGCGGGGACCCGGATCAAGGGAATCACCATCAAGGAGGGCCTGGCCCGGGTGGACTTCTCCAGGGAGTTCCTGGAGTATCCCCCCGAGGAAGAACGGCTGGTGGTGACCTGCCTCCTGTACGCCCTGACGGAATTTACCACCGTGGATCGGGTGGAACTGCAGGTGGAGGGGGAAAAGATGGCCTACCTTCCCGGCGGCACCGTCATCGGCGAGGTCATGAGCCGGGACCGGGGTGTCAACCTGGAGGTGACGGAGGGCTTGAACGACCTGCGCCGGGTGAACCGGCTGGTCCTCTACTTCAACACCCGGTTGGGGGAAGAGCAGCGCCACTACTTTGTGCCCGTGACCCGCATCATCCCCGAAACCGGCGACCTGGCCCGGGCCACTCTGGAAGAGCTCCTGAAGGGCCCCCGCCAGGGAGTGCCCCTCTACAGCGCCATACCCGCCGGTGTTGAACTCCTGGATATGGCAATTGGGGAGGATATGGCAACGGTGAGCCTTTCCGGGGAACTCCTGGACTACCGGGGGGGGCTGGAAGCGGCGGAACACCTGACGGCCCAGCTGGTCCTGACCCTGACGGACCTTCCCGATGTGCGCCAGGTCCGCATCTTCGTGGAGGGGCAGCCGGAAGTCCTGGAGGATGCCATCCCCTTAAGCGAGGCCCACCAGCGGCCTGTCACCATCAACGTGGCCCAATAGCAAGGCAGGGCAGGAAAAACTCCCTCCGGGGGAAAAAATTGCATAAGTTTGGGAGACACTATATAATTGATGCATAAATACAGCGCCAAGGAGGTCTCCCATGCGTAGTGACGGCAGAAAACCGGATGAACTCCGTCCTGTCCACATAACCATGTCCTATCTGAAGTTTCCCGAAGGCTCGGCTTTCATCGAAATCGGTGATACCCGGGTCCTCTGCACCGCCAGCATCGAGGAGCGGGTGCCCCCCTTCATGCGGGGGGAGAACCGGGGGTGGGTAACGGCAGAATACGCCCTCCTGCCCCGGGCCACCCACCTCAGGACCGTCCGGGAATCGGCCCGGGGCAGGGTCTCCGGCCGCAGCCATGAGATCCAGCGCCTGATCGGCCGCTCCCTCCGCTCCGTGGTGGACCTGACTCTCCTGGGGGAGAGGACGGTCTGGCTTGACTGCGACGTCCTCCAGGCCGACGGCGGGACCCGCACCGCCGCCATCACCGGCGCCTACCTGGCCCTGGTCCAGGCCCTGCTGCCACTGACAAAGAAGGGCACCCTGGCGGAGTTCCCCGTCCGGGACTTTCTGGCCGCCACCAGCGTGGGCATCCTGGATGGCCGCTCCCTTCTGGATCTGAACTTTGAAGAGGATTCGGCCGCCCAGGTGGACATGAACGTGGTCATGACGGGCAGCTCCACCTTCGTGGAGGTCCAGGGCACGGCGGAGGGTATTCCCTTCACCCGGGCAGAGCATGACGCAT
>PWVN01000219.1 GCA_003561835.1 Syntrophomonadaceae bacterium | reverse complement strand
ATCTTCGGCCTTACGGCCAGCCTGTTCCTGGAAAGGGTCGGGGAGAGATGGGGTATCTTGAAGGGCAGCTTCCTGCAAGTCGATGACACTTCAAGCTGCTGTGATAACGTTTCAACTTCCGGGTGCGAGACCACGGCCTCCTGTGGAGGCGGCAGTTGTTGTGAGAGCACCCCCGCTCCCCAAAGGAAAGTGTCCCATATACGTCCTGCCTGGGATAATACCTGGAACACGGTGAAAAAGATCCTGCCCTTTGCTTTTGCCGCCATCCTGTTTTCAACGGTGATCCAATCCCAGATTTCGCCGCAGCAAATCGACAGGCTCCTAACGGCAGGGGCCCCTTTTGATGTTTTAGTTGCTGCCCTGGCAGGGATCCCCTTTTACGCCTGTACTTCTACGACCATCAGCGTTGTCGCCCCCTTCATAAGCAGTACGGGGGCTGTTGGGCCGGGAATCGCCTTTATCATCTCCGCAGCAGGCACAAGCGTTAACGGGATCATCTTCATGAACGCTATCTTTCGCCGGCGTTTTATCGCCATATTTGTCTTCTCCATTTTTCTGATTGCTCTCCTGTCAGGGTATCTCCTGCAAATGTGGGTATGAGCAAGGACTTTGCACCGGGAAAGGAGGGAACTTATTGTCAAGGGATACGATCAACAAACACCTGGCCGATTATTTCAAGGCCCTGGGTCACCCTACCCGACTGAAGATTATTGAGCTCCTGAGGGATGGGGAGAAATGTGTCTGCGAGATTGTCCCTGTCCTGGAGCTGGAACAGCCGAATGTATCCAGTCACCTGGCAATCCTCAGGAAAGAGGGGATTCTTTCGGCAGAGAAGAGGGGAATGAATGTAATTTACACATGCAAGAATAAAGACGTCTACCGCTTGATTGACATGAGCAAAACCATTTTAAGCGATTACTGGGACGAAAAGAGGATATCAGTTTGAGCAAAGATGGAAAGGGAGAGGGTGTGGGGGAAAGCCAAAGGCTTGCCAGGATAGAAAATAACAAGGAGGCAGATGAATCGTGAAAATCAAGGTATTGGGAACAGGTTGCCGGAACTGTGTCAAGCTGGAACAGGAAGTCATCAATGCCCTGGCGGAACTGGATGTGGCAGCGGATGTAGAAAAGGTCACGGACATGAATAAAATCATGGAGCACGATATCCTTATGACCCCGGGGTTGGTCGTCAATGACAGGGTGAAGGTCTCTGGCCGTGTGCCCCGAAAAGATGAGATCAAAAAGTGGATTCAGGAAGAGCTGTGAGGATAACGGGGAACAAAGCTATAGAGAAGAGGGGTTATGATGAAAGAGGAACGTAAGATCTTCCTGATTATTGTGGCTGTCTTCCTGGCAGCGTACTATATCCCCTTTGAAAACCCCCTGGTTGGCTCCTCCATTCTGGAAGCCTTCCACATGCTTCAGGAATATGCCAGGGAACATGTGTTGTTCTGCCTGGTGCCGGCTTTTTTCATCGCCGGGGCAATCTCCAATTTTATCACCCAGGGCTCCGTTTTGAAATACTTCGGGGCCGGGGCAAAAAAATGGCTCGCCTATTCGGTAGCCTCCGTTTCGGGAACCATCCTGGCGGTGTGTTCCTGTACGGTGCTGCCTCTCTTTGCCGGCATCTACAAAAAGGGGGCGGGTCTGGGGCCGGCGGTGGCCTTTCTCTACTCGGGCCCGGCCATCAACGTGCTGGCCATCATTTTGACAGCCAGGGTTTTGGGCTGGCAGCTGGGATTGGCCAGGGCCATCGGAGCTGTCATCTTTGCCGTGGTGATCGGCCTGTGCATGGCCTTCCTCTTCCGGGGGGAAGAGCAGGAACGGATGAATTCTTCCTTCAATCAAGGGGTCGATACATCGGAGAAGCGAACCCCCGGGCAGAGCCTCCTGTATTTTGCCACCCTGGTTTTGATCCTGGTCTTTGCAGCCTGGGGAAAGCCCGCCGAGACAGCGGGTTTCTGGTATGCCGTGTATGAAATCAAGTGGTTCGTGGTCGTCGCCTTGCTGATATTTTTGGCCTTCATGCTGGTGAAGTGGTTCGACTCCGGTGAACGGATATCCTGGGTGGAATCCACCTGGTCCTTTGCCAAACAGATCCTGCCCCTCCTCTTCGCCGGAGTCCTTATAGCGGGGCTGCTGATGGGGCGGCCGGGCAGCGATGCGGGCCTGATCCCCGCCCGTTATATCGAGGTTGTGGTGGGGGGCAACTCCCTGCAGGCCAACCTGGTGGCCTCGGTCCTGGGTGCCTTCATGTATTTTGCCACCCTGACGGAAGTACCCATCCTGCAGGGTTTGCTGGGCCTGGGAATGGGGCAGGGGCCGGCTCTGGCCCTGCTGCTGGCCGGTCCGGCCTTGAGCCTTCCCAACATGCTGGTGATCCGCAGCGTCCTGGGAACGAAAATGACTGCTGCTTTTGTGGTCCTGGTGGTCGTTATGGCCACCCTGGCGGGGTTGATCTATGGGGCCATCGCTTCCTGAATCGATCAGCCGATGGAATGCAAAGAGTGCGGGCTGGCCCTTTTAAAATTCCTGCTTCCTGATCTTTTCCACCAGTTGAATCCATTGTTGTTGACAGATAATAATAACATGTAGTAACATAGAGAAGAACATATCTATAAAGTTAAATATATAAATAGGAGGTTGGACTGCGCATGAAAGAAGTTACACTATGTGCCCCTGCTGTACCAGGTTGATAAAGGATCTGAACATAATGAAGAGATTAAGCCATCATCAAACAGAATAGCGAGGTGTCTGTGTTGAGCGAAGAAAAAGCCTATAAATTAACATTTTTCCACAAGTATTTAACCATCTGGGTGGCCCTTTGTATCGCAATCGGCATCGGCCTGGGATCAGCCCTGCCGGGCCTGGCGGAATTTCTCAATTCCCTGGCCATAGCCCAGGTAAATATCCCCATCGCAATTTTACTTTTTGCCATGATGTATCCCATCATGGTGCAAATCGACTTTTCGGAAGTGGTCAATGCCTTCAAGGCGCCAAAACCTGTAATTTTGACACTGGTTGTAAACTGGGGCATCAAGCCCTTTACCATGTTTTTCTTTGCCTGGCTTTTCATGAGAGTTATATTCGCCCCCTACCTGGATGCCGACCTGGCGGGGGAATATATTGCCGGGATGATCCTCTTGGGTATTGCCCCCTGTACGGCCATGGTCCTGGTCTGGAGCTACCTGGCCCGGGGATTTATGGGCTTAACCCTGGTAATGGTGGCCATAAACTCCCTGACCATGCTGGTTCTCTATGCCCCCCTGGGGAATTTCCTGCTGGGCGTTGCCGATATGGTGGTTCCCTTCATGACCATATTCTTAAGCGTCATGCTGTATGTGGGCGTTTCCCTGGTGGCAGGCTACATCAGCCGTACCCGCCTCCTGGCAACCAGGGGGATTGAATGGTACGAGAATGTTTTCCTCAAGCATATGGGGAGTATTTCCATTGTGGCCCTGCTTTTGACCCTGATCTTTCTCTTCATGCTGCAGGGCGGCGTGATCCTGCAAAACCCCCTGATTGTTGCCATGATTGCCGTACCCCTGATTATCCAGACCCTGACCATCTTTGGCATCGGCTATGGTGCCTCCAAGATTTTGGGCCTTGATTACGAGGATGCCGCCCCCGCTTCCATGATCGGCGCCAGCAACCACTTTGAGGTTGCCATCGCCACGGCAGTCACCATCTTTGGTGTGACCTCCGGAGCCGCCCTGTCCACTGTGGTGGGGGTATTGATCGAGGTGCCCATCATGCTGCTGCTGGTGAGTCTCTGCCTGAGGACCAGGCACTGGTTCCCGGCCAAGAGAGGTATACTGGCAACCGATAAGGAGTAAGGGAGACAGGGAAAATATGTATAAAGGAGAGTTACTACGGTTGGGTTATCGGGCAATACTATAATCCATCAACATATACTTCCAGTTCATTTAGGATGGCCCTAAAATCTTCTCGTCCCAATCCTATTCTAAAGTAGTTTCCTTCATAATCAAATATTTCGCCCGGCACTATCATGATACTCTTTTCCTCGACAATTCTGCTGCAGAATTCCTTTATCCTCATTCTTGGATTAAGCTTTACAAAGGCTGTTGAGCCTCCACCGGGTTCAATCCAGCTAAATAGGCCATCGTGCTTGGTAAAGAATTCTCTTGCTGCCGCAAGGTTGACCTGAATCCTTTCCTTGTTGGCTTTGAGGATGTCTTCTTTTTGCCTTAAAGCCATAATCCCGAGTATTTCACTTGGCGCACTACTGCATATGGTGGTGTAGTCCTTCAATGCAGATAGTCTATGAAGTATATCATTCTCCCGAGTGACAATCCACCCCAGTCTCAAACCTGGGAGACTGAAGGTTTTGGAAAGGCCAAATAGGGATATTCCTCTTTCATAGATATCAGCCACAGATGGCAGTCCTGTGCCCTCTTTATGTTCCAAGAGCCAGTACATTTCATCTGAGAAGATATATAAGTTGTGTTTCGAAGCGATTTCAACGATATTATTCAAATCCTCTGGCGGTGGCAGGTATCCTGTTGGATTGTGGGGAAAGTTT
>PWVN01000228.1 GCA_003561835.1 Syntrophomonadaceae bacterium | reverse complement strand
TCTCCGTCCTTTTGTCGGCATAGCTGTGGCCGTTGACGGTGACGAGGCCTTGATTGTTCTCGATGACCACCTCACCGTAGGGGTTCATGCAGAAGGTGCGCACCTTGTCGTCAAAGGAGCGGGAGTAGTAGATGAGCTTCGACTCGTAGACCTTTTCCGTGATCTCTTCCATGACCACCGCCGGTACCTCGACCCGGATGCCGATGTCTACAGGGTTGTTGACCCCCTTGAGGCCCAAGCGGGCCGCCTCCCGGGAAAACCACCCGGAACCTTCCCTGCCGGGGCCGCAGATGACGTAATCGCCTTCATAGACCTGCCCGGCGGCGGTTCTCACCCCCCGGACCCGGCCCTTCTCCACCAGGATTTCCTCTACGGGGGACTGCAGCTGGATCTGGATGCCGCCCGTGAGGCTTTCCCGCATGCGGGCCAGGATATCGTAGCACCTCTCGGTGCCCAGGTGCCGGATGCGGGCGGGAATCAAGGCCAGATCTGCGGTGGCGGCCCGGCGCTGGATGTCCCTGACGCCCTCTTCATCAGCGCCGTAGAGGGTTGGGGTGGCCCCGTAGGACAGGTAGACCTGGTCCACATACTCGATCAAGCGGGTGAGCTCCCCCCGGTCCCGGTACTCCGCCAGGACGCCGCCAAACTCGGGGGTCAGGGTCAGCTTGCCGTCGCTGAAGGCGCCGGCCCCGCCCCACCCGCAGACGACGGAGCAGGGGGAACAATTCCGGCACGGGTGGCCGTCGTTCTTGATGGGACAGATCCGCGAGGCGATGTCCTTCCCCTTTTCCAGCAGGAGGATCTTCTCTATTCCCAGCTTGAGGAGCTCCAGGGCGGCAAAGATCCCCGCCGGTCCCCCGCCGATGATGATTACCTGATACCGTTCCCTCACTTCTGTCACCCGCCTTCTTACCATAAAAATACCCAAATAGAATAGATGCATTCCATTTGAGTCCGTACGGAGGATTCTTGACCAATTCCCGTGGCAATCATACCAGATACCCGGCACCCTGTCAACGCGTCCTAGCCCGTTTCCTCCCGGGCTCCCCGCTCTTCCCGCCCTTTGGCCGTGGACATGAACTTGTTGTATTTGTCCATGAAGTAGAGTTCAATCTTGCCTACAGGGCCATTTCGCTGCTTGGAGATGATGACTTCGGCGATACCCTTCTTTTCCGTTTCCTGATTGTAGTATTCATCCCGGTAGATGAAAGCCACCAGGTCCGCATTGGCCTCGATGCCGCCGGACTCCAGCAGGTCGCTCAGGATGGGCCGCTTGTCATGCCGCTTTTCCACTTCCCGGCTCAACTGAGACAGGGCCACCACGGGGATGGCCAGCTCCTTGGCCAGGGCTTTCAACCCCCGGGAAATGGCAGAGATCTCCTGCTGGCGGTTCTCCGCCCGCTCGCTGCTGCGCATAAGCTGCAGATAGTCCACGATGACAGCTCCCAAACCGTGCTCCGCCTGGAGCCGGCGGGTTTTGGCCCGCATTTCCATGACGGAGATGGAGGGAGAGTCGTCGATGAAGATGGGGGCATCCCCCAGAGGCCCCACGGCTTCGGTAAGCTTGTTCCAGTCGTTATCGGCCAGATAGCCCCGGCGCAGCCGGTGGGCGTCGATGTTGGCCTGGGCGCAGAGCATCCGCTGGACCAGTTGTTCCCGGGACATCTCCAGACTGAAGATGGCGATGGGCTTCCCCTCCTTGATGCCGATATGCTGGGCCATGTTCAGGGCCAGGGTGGTCTTGCCCATGCTGGGCCGGGCAGCGATGATAATCAGATCCGAAGATTGCAGGCCCGAGGTCAGGTTGTCGAAGTCGGGGAATCCGGTGCTGAGACCCGTCAGGCCCCCCTTGTTTTCGTAGAGAAGGGCGATATGGTCAAAGGTGTCCATGAGGACCCCTTTGATGGGGACAAAGCTCTCCATGGCCCGGCGGCGGGAAACATTGAAGATGGCCTGTTCTGCCTCATCGATGACCTGCTCCACGTCGTCCCCCGAGCTGTAACCCCGGGCAACGATTTTGGTAGCGGCGCCGATGAGCTGGCGCAGAAGGGATTTTTCCCGGACGATGCGGGCGTAGTAGGCCACATTTGCCGCAGTGGGGACCACGTTGGCCAGCTGGGTCAGGTAGGTGATGCCGCCGATTTCTTCCAGGCTTTTTTGCTGCCGCAGGGCTTCCACCAGGGTGATGACATCCAGGGGCTCGGCCCGGTTGGTCAGTTCCAGCATGGCCTGAAAGACCCGGCGGTGGGCGTCCCGGTAGAAATCTTCGGGGCGCAGGTGCTCGATGGCCGTATTGACGGCTTCTTTTTCCAGGAGCATGGAACCCAGGACAGATTGTTCCGCTTCAATGTTCTGGGGCGGCACCCGTTCGGGCAAATCAGCCACGGGGTCACTTCCTTTCTAGAGAGAGGAGGGTTACTGGGAGTCCGGGTCCGGGGCCATGACCAGGGGCAGAATTTCTTCCACATCCCTGACGGGCAAAACGTGGCAGTCCTTGAGGCCCGGGGGGATGTCATCCCTGTTTTCCAGGGGGACGAGGACCCGCTGCAGGCCCGCCATCCGGGCCCCGTATATTTTCTCCGGGAGCCCTCCCACGGGTTTTATTTTCCCCTGGAGGGACACCTCCCCGGTAACGGCGGTATCCTGCCGCAGGGGTTTCCCCTGCAGGGCGCTCACCAGGGCCAGGAAGATGGCAGCACCGGCGGAGGGCCCGTCGATGTTGCCTCCCCCCAGGATATTCACGTGCAGGTTGTAATCGGAGATGTCTGCGCCCGTGATGCGGCGGATCAGGGAGGCGGCGTTGAAGACGGAATCCTTGGCCATGGTGCCAGCCGTCTCGTTGAAACGCAGCTGGCCCTTCCCCGCTTCCCGGGCCGGGAAGGCCACGGCTTCGATCTCCAGGACCGAACCCAGGTACCCGCTGACTCCCAGGCCAAAGCATTTTCCCACTTCCCCCCGGGACGAGGCCTTGGAGGTGCCGTAGGGGCTCAGGCGCCCGGCCTGGATCACTTCCCGGATGATGTCTTCCGTGATCCGCAGGGGTTCCTCCTCTTCCCGGGACTGCTGGTAGAGGGCCAGGCCGTAGGCATCGGCCAGGATATTGATGGCCTGGCGGCCTTCGATGGTATACAGGCTGATGATGGCGGGCACCTCCGGGTCCAGGGTGATGCCCAACCGCCGGGCTGCATTGACCACGATGGCCTGGATGTGGCCAGGGTGTAACGGCTCAAAAAAAACGGCGGTGCAGCGGGAGCGCAGGGCGGGGCTGATCTCCTCGGGAAACCGGGTGGTGGCGCCGATCAGAAGGAAGTCCGCCGGCGCCCCCTCTTCAAAGATATGCTGGATGTATTTGGGGATTCTGGGGTCCGTGGCGTCGTAGTAGGCGGAGTCGAAATGCACATATTTATCCTCCAGGACCTTCAGGAGCTTGCGCTGCAGCACCGGGTCCATTTCACCGATTTCATCGATGAAGAGGATACCGCCGTGGGCTTCGGACACCAGGCCCAGCTTGGGTTCGGGAATGCCCCCGTCGATCAGATCCCGCCGGGCCCCCTGGTAAATGGGGTCATGGACGGAGCCGATCAGGGGGTTGGTGGTTTCCCGGGGATCCCAGCGCAGGGTGGTGCCGTCCACCTCGATAAAGGGGGCCTCTTCGCTGAAGGGGGTGTGCTTCAGGTTGCGGGCCGCCTCCAGGGCCAGGCGGGCGGCCGTGGTTTTGCCCACCCCGGGCGGCCCGTAGATGATGATGTTTTGCGGGTACGGGGAGGCCAGTTTGGCCATCAGGGAGCGGATGCCCCGCTCCTGTCCCACGATTTCTTCCAGGGATTTGGGCCGCAGGTGCTCCATGGCCGTACGGGAAAGCTGCTGCCCCTTCATCTTTTCCAGAAGGGCATATTTTTTCAGGGTCTGGGCGTTCTCCGCCCCCCCCTCTTCCTTGAGGACCTGATTTTTGATATCCTGGAGGTACTCTTCGTGGCGTTCCTGGAGCCGGGTGGAAATTTTTTTTTCGATGTTGTCTTCCACCACTTTCCGGGCCAGGAGGTCGGCGATCTCCTCCTCGATATCCTTCAGGATGCCGGGCAGTTCCTCCGGCGAAGACAGTTCATCCAGGGTGGGGTCCTCAAAAACGATGCGCTGCAGCCCCAGGACCTTTTTCTCCATACTGCGGGACTTCAAGAGGGAAATAGCCTCCATCTTCCCTGCTTTGATGACCAGCTTGTCGGTTCCGTAGATGCTGCCCAGCAGGGAGTAGAGGGCCTGGATTTTTTTATGCAGGAAGCGGTCGCCTCCCATGTCCTGCCGGTAATTGTCCGGCGACAGGGAAGCCTTGGAGGTCTTCCTCTTCAATGTCATCTGGTCATTCACCCTTCTCTTCTGCGACGATGATCTCCAGGAGGGGTGCAACTTCGGGGTGCAGTTTGACGGTGGCCTGGTGGGCGCCCAGGGCCTTGATGGGCTGGGGCAGGTCAATCTTGCGCCTGTCCACCTGGATGCCCTGCTCCTTCAGGGCGGCGGCAACGTCGGAAGCTGTAATGGAACCAAAAAGCCTGCCTTTTTCACCGCCCCGGGCAAAGAGGGTAAGGGTTACGCCCTTGAGCTTCTCCGCTGCCACAAGGGCGGCTTCTTTGTCCCGCTGCTGCTTCTGGGCCCGTTTTTCCGAAAGCCTCTTTGCCTCCTTCAGCCGTCCCTCCGTCAGTTCCTCCGCCAGCTTCCGGGGGAACAGATAGTTTCGGGCATAGCCTTCCTTGACCTCTTTTACCTCGCCATTCTGGCCCAGGTTGGGAACATCCTGTCGTAAAATTACTTTCATGGCACACCTCCGGAAAAGGAATATCCACTAGACTATATTTCTCGAAATTCGGGGGATATCCTTTATGTTTATTTCTGACTCCAGTGATATTTTTTTGAATACCAAAAACGCGGCTGTCCCGAGAAGCCGCGTTTTTCTGCTTTTTACTCCGCTGTATAGGGCAGCAGGGCAACCTGGCGGCAGCGCTTGATGGCCGTCGTCAGCTGGCGCTGGTGCCGGGCACAGTTGCCCGATACCCGGCGGGGCAAAATCTTTCCCCGCTCCGTGATAAATTTCCGCAGTTTTTCCGGCACTTTGTAGTCGATGCGATCGACTTTGTCCACACAGAAAGCACAGATCCTCTTTTTGCCCTTGCGGTTACGGTCCCGTCTCACAGTCAACCCTCCTTCTTTGCAGTTCCTAGAAGGGCACGTCGTCCTCGGCCACGTTGACCTCGTCGCCCTTTAACCCTCCATAGGAATCCTTATCGCCGGGGGACTGGTCCCCTTTTTTGCTGAGAAATTGGACGTTGTCGGCCACCACTTCGGTAATCCAGCGCCGCTGGCCCTCCCGGTCCTCGTAGGTCCGGACCTGCAGACGGCCTTCCACGGCTGCCTGGGAACCCTTGTTCAGGTAGTTGGCACAGTTTTCCGCCTGCTTTCGCCAGACCACCACGGGGATGAAATCGGCTTCCCTCTCACCCTGCTGGTTGGTAAAGGGCCGGTTCACGGCCAGGGTAAAGTTGGCCACGGCAACGCCGCTGGCTGGTGTATAGCGTAATTCCGGGTCTTTGGTCAAATGCCCGATTAAAATTACTTTATTCAACATCCCTTATACACCACCTCATTGTAATTTCTTACTCGTCTTCCCGGATTACGAGATAGCGCAAAACCTCATCGGTAATTTTCAGATTCCGTTCCAGTTCGCCGATTCCCGTCCCGGGGCCTGTAAACTTGGCCAACAGGTAGTACCCGTCCTGGAAATCGTCGATTTCATAGGCCAACCTGCGGGCTCCCCAGTGGTTCATGTCCGTGACCTCACCGCCCTCTTTCACGATGAAGGACTGGATTTTTTCCACCAGGGCATTGCGGGCTTCTTCCTCCAGATCAGGCTGAAGGATAATCATCGCCTCGTAGCTTCGCATGCCGCATCACCTCCTCCCTCTGGTCTAATGGCCCCACGGCAGTCCGTGGAGCAGGGAATGCACAGTAGATAATACCATATCCCCGAAACAATGGCAAGGCAATTCAGGGGCGAATGCAATTCAGGGGCGAAAATGAAAGAGGACCACATCCCCGTCCTGCAGGGGGTAATCCTTGCCCTCGATGCGTACCCGGCCTCTCTCCCGGGCCCTGCCCAGGGAACCCGCCTCCACCAGGTCCTGCCAGGCGATGACTTCCGCCTTGATGAATCCCTTTTCCATGTCGCTGTGGACCCTTCCCGCCCCCTGGCGAGCTTTGGTGTTGGCCGGCACCGGCCAGGCTCTGGCCTCCTCGCCCTTGACGGTGAAGAAGGTGATGAGGTTGAGCAGGCGGTAGGCTTCCCCCACCAGCTTTTCCAGGCTGTTCCCCTCCACGCCGTAGGCCCTTCGCATCTCCTGCTGTTCCTCCGGCGGCAGCCGGTTCAGTTCCTCCTCCAGGGAGGCGGCCATGACCAGAAGGCGGGACCCTTCCGCGGCGGCCTGCCGGGAGGCCTGCTGCCAGGCCCCCTCAGCCAATTCCAGATCCCCTTCCCCCGCATTCAGCACATACAAACGGGGCTTGCAGGAGAGGAGGTTGATGGAGGCGGCCAGCAGTAAGGCCTCGGGGGTGGCAGGGGGTTGTCCCCGGGACAGCCCTTCCCGCAGTTCTTCCAGGGCGGCCAGGCCCTCCCTCTCCCTCCTGTCCCCGCCTTTGCACCGCTTAACAGCCCTGGCGATCTGGCGGTCCACGGTTTCCAGGTCCGCCAGGAAGAGCTCCGTGTTGATCAGTTCCATGTCCCGAAGGGGGTCCACCCCCCCCAGGGGATGAGGGACATCCCCGGCAGCAAAGGCCCGAACCACGTGGATCAGGGCATCCATCTCCCGGATGTGGGACAAGAACCTGTTACCCAAGCCCTCACCCCGGCTGGCTCCCTCCACCAGGCCGGCAATATCCACAAATCTCACCCAGGCATGGGTGATGTGACGGCAGCCTGCCACAGCCCCCGCCTCTTCCAGGCGGCGGTCCTTCAGGGTGACGACGCCCACGTTGGGGTCCACAGTGGAGAAGGGGTACTTTTCCACCGGAACCTGAAGGGCGGTCAGGGCATTGAAGAGGGTGGACTTGCCGGCGTTGGGCAGGCCCACCAACCCGCACTGGAGGCTCATGAGGAAGGACCGCCTCCCAACCCTTCCGGGGGGCAGTCCTTGATTTCCTTGACCCGGCGTTCGAATTTCCCCCGGGGGATCAAGACGCTGCGCCCGCAGTGAAGGCACTTGATGCGGATATCCATGCCCAGGCGGATGATGGTCCACTCATTTGTGCCGCAGGGATGGGGCTTTTTCATGACGACCCGCTGCCCCAAAAAAAAGTTTTTGTCCAAGGCGCACCTCTTTCCGGGCCCTACCTCCCCGGCCGCGGGAGAGGGCCGTTGCGATAACCCAAGTATACCAAACATATGTTCGTCTGTCAATAACAGTTTACTTCTCCAGAGAAACGATGATGGCATTCAGGACGGCCGGGATCTCCTGGCTCCCGTCCACACTGAGGAGGAGGCCCCGCTCCCGGTAATACTCGATCAAGGGTTGGGTCTGACGGTTGTAAACCTCCAGCCGCTCCTGCACCGTTTCCAGGGAATCATCCTCCCGCTGGTACAGTCCGCCGCCGCAGGTGTCGCAGATACCCCGGACCTGGGAGGGATTGTACTTCAGGTGATAGGTGGAACTGCACTGACGACAGACCCGCCGCCCCGTCAAGCGCTCGATGATGGTCTGGTGAGGGACTTCGATGTTGACGACGGCATCCAGGCCCCACCCCAGGTCCTGAAGACGCCGGTCCAGGGCCTCCGCCTGGGGAAGGGTCCGGGGAAACCCGTCCAGCAGGAACCCGGAGTCGCCTTCCAGGGATTCCAGCCTGTCCACCACAATGCTGACCACCAGGTTATCGGGGACCAGTTGGCCCTTGTCCATATATTCCTTGGCTCTAAGGCCCAGGGGAGTGCCTTCCCGGAGGTTGGTGCGGAAAATGTCTCCCGTGGAAATATGGGGTATGCTGTACTTGCCCACCAGGGATTCTGCCTGGGTGCCCTTTCCGGCCCCTGGAGGACCCATCAATAACAAGCGCATGAACTATCCCTCCAAGATCATAGTGACTGCAGTTGTAGCTTTCCACAAAGAAGCGGGAAATCCTCCTTGCCCGGCCAATTTTCAGCCTCCGGCTCACAACCCCGGCATAAGGTTAAGCCCAAGGGCCATCAGGGCTTGAGCCAGGCGGGAGTCGGCCAGGTCGAAAGCCAGAATACCGAGGAAAAGGGGGGAGAAGGGAGCCAGAGCCGTCAGTACCACCGCCAGGAGGAACAGGGTACAGCCCGCGCCCAGGAGAGCGGCGGCCAGGCGGGGCAAAACCCCTCCCCAAAGCTGCTCCCGGGCAGTGAGAACCTGCCCCGCAATGACCCGGCTAAGGATCAGGATGCCGAAGAAGAAGAGAAAAGCCCCCTTGCGCAGGAGCAGCAGGGCAAAGACCCGGGCGACCAGGACATGCTCCGACAAACCCTCCGTCCGGGCAAAGGGAGACAGGCTCACCAGCCAGTCCCTGTACACAGGGGCCAGGGGCATCTGCTCCACCAGGGCGGCTGCCCTCTGGCTGGTGGCGGGCAGGGGGGCCTGGGGAGGGGTGACGGTGATGACCAGGGGCAACCGCTGCAGCAGGACGGGCATGATGCGGACGTCGGCCTGGTGGTGCAGGACCAGGTAGTCCGCCCCCGCCTGGCCAAAGGCCAGGGCCATCAGGAATATGAGGAGGAGGAGCAGGACTAAAGCCGCCGTTTTCTTCAGCCCCCCCAGGTACCCCTGTACCCCGCCCTCCACAATCAGGACCGCGATTCCGAGTTCCACCCAGATAGCCACATTTCAACCTCCCCTGCAATTTGCCTTTCCCTATTTACATATTTTTTGCCAAAAAAAAATATACTACTAATAATGATTTGGGCGGGTGAAACGTCACCGGCCAAAGGAGATGGCCATGCGATCCCTGATCTCCCGGAAACCCTGGCAAACACCGGTTAAAATCGAAAGCAACGACCCTGAGGCCGTAGAACAGCTGACTGCGTCCCTCACCCGGCTGCTGACAGACCACAAGGGGCCGGAACAGACCCTGGTGGCCCTGTGCATCGGAACGGACCGCTCCACCGGGGATGCCCTGGGGCCCATCATCGGCTCTGCCCTGACGCGGCGCTTACCCCATATCCCCCTCCTGGGCACCCTGGATGCCCCGGTTCACGCCGTCAACCTCCCGGATAAGCTGAAGGAAGTACACCGCACCTATCCGGACCCCTTTGTGCTGGCGGTGGATGCCAGCCTGGGACGGCTGGACAGCGTGGGCAAGATTGACGTGGGCCCGGGGCCCCTGCAGCCGGGCGCAGGGGTAAACAAATCCCTGCCCCGGGTCGGGGATGCCTATATCAGCGGCATCGTCAACGTGGGCGGCTTCCTGGAATACTTTGTGCTGCAAAACACCCGGCTGAACATTGTCATGTCCCTGGCAGAGGTCATCACGGAAGGCCTGCACCATATATTCGCCTCCCCTGCGGGCGCGAAAAGAACCGGGCCCTAGGACACCGGTTCTGCTCTTCTAGTGGACCAGTTTGCGCTCCAGTTCCTCCACCACTTCCCCGGCGTTTCGCCCCGCGGCATTGACTACCGGCACTTCGTAAACCAGGTTTTGCTGGTTCATGAGATTGTTGTCCATGCCGGTAACCACGGCAGCATCCACAGGCAGGTTGGTTTTGAGTCCCACCACCTGATAGCCCCTGTCTTCCAACAGGTTCTTCAAGTCCGACAGTCCTTCTTCGACGGCGATTGTTCGCTCCATGGGGCACCTCCAGTGCAGTGTTTTGCTTTTAGCATATGCATTCGAGGCGCAATTATGCAGAAGGGGAAGGCCTCAGGCCTTCCCCTTCTTTGGTTCTTCCCGGCTCATGGAGCAGCGGCCGTCGAAAAAGGCCCCCTCTTCCATAATCACCTTGTCGGCCCGCAGGTCTCCCCGCAGGGTGCCCCCCTGCTTGATCTCCAACCGCCCCCGGACCTCAACGTTGCCTGCCAGAACACCGGACACCGTCAGGTTACCGGCCTCCACATCGGCTTCAACTTTACCCCCCTCGCCGACGATGACCTCGCCGGGGGTGATAATCTTCCCCTGAACGCTTCCATCCACCCGGATGCTGCTCTTGGCCGACAGGGTACCCTCCACCCGGGTCTCCGGGCCGATGACGGTGGTAACCTTGTCGGGGTTTTCCCCCTTCTGCTTCAGCACAACCATGCCTCCTTAATTCATGTAGTCCCGCGGGTTCATCCGCTCTCCCCGGTAATGTACTTCGTAATGCAGGTGGGTGCCGGTGCTGGAGCCGCTGTTCCCCATATATCCGATGACCTCCCCCTTGCTCACGATATCCCCGATGGCAACGGCAAAACCCCGCAGGTGGGCATAATAGGTAATGAAATCGTATCCATGGTCAAGGATAATCAACCGTCCCCAACCGGAGCGGTAGGAGGCTTCCACAACCCGCCCGTTGGCTGCTGCCAGAATGGGGGTGCCGGACGAACTGGCAATGTCGATACCCCCATGAAACTGAATCCGGCGGGTAAAGGGGGACCGGCGGTAACCGAAGGGGGAGGTGATCCTGCCCTCGGTGGGCCAGATGGAAGGCGTGTGGTCCATACGATGCTGATAATCCTCAGCGGCCTCCACCAGGTCCTCCAGTTCCTTCGCCTTGGCTGCCAGGGAGGCCTGCAGGCTTTCCAGTTCCATGGTGCTGAGGGTGGTGCGGAACCCGCTCCGGTCCGCCAGAAGGTCACGGCCCCCTGCACCGCTGCCCATGGCCTCCATGGCCTCCATGGCCTCCATGGCCCCCTCGGCCTCCACGGTCCCGGCTTCCGCCTGCTCCACCAGGCCCAAAATTTCTTTGATCTGCCGGCTCAACTCCTCCACCTCTTCCACCTGCACCCTGAGTTGGAGGGTCTGGTCGGACAGGAGACTGATCTTTGCCTTCTGGGCCTCCGTTACCTCCTGCAGGTGGGCCAATTCATCCATCTGGGAGGCAAGATAGGCATAGCTGTAAATAAATACAGCGAGAAAGAAGGCAAAAACCACCAGGGCCGCCGCGATGAACCGGGGGGTGCTGACAGGGATCTTCACACTCCCAGGCTCCCTGCCTGTATGGGGGATAATCATCACGGTGAGTTTTTCCTTTTCCTTACGGGACACGGGCATCCCCCCCCTCCCGCAAGACCTCTGCCGCCTGCCGCAGGACCTTGGACTCCTCATCACTCAAATGATAGGAGGAACCGCCTCCCCTGACGGGCTTGGCGTAGGTCCGGCACTCTTCCCGGCCGTAGAGAGCGCTTAAAATCATGCCGTCCCGGTTCTCATCCAGGAGGGCCAGGGAAAAACTCAGGTCGCTTCCCGTGTCGTGAAAGGCGTTATAGCGCACCAGGCTCAACCCCCTGAGAGATGTTCTCACCTTTGCAGACAGGGTTCTTTGCTTTTTATCCACCCGCAGCAGTTCCGATTTTATTGCTTTAAGTTCATCGTGGAGGGACCCCAGGACCTCTTCCAGGTTTCCTGTCGGAGCGCCACCCACCAGGCGCTGATACTTTCTCTCCAGGTGGGCCAGGCGCAGGGAATGGCGGATGAAAAGGGCAAAAAGGAGCAGGAGCAGGATAAGACACCCCAGAAGAGCATAGATCAATACTGAGGGCTCCAGGAGATATGCGATAACTTCCTGCATGGGTGCACCACCTTGCCTTTGGAGTGTGTATTTTATTCGCCGCGGCAGGTCCTTTTCCTTTTTTTCACAAAGAAAAGCCCCGTTTCTGCCACGGCCTTCTACCATGGTTCCACGTGGAACGACAAAAAATCCCTCAATACAGCTTGCTTTCCGCCAGGATAACCTCCACGATGCGTTCCAATTCATCGGCACTGTAGTAGATGATTTCCAACCGGCCCCCCCGGCCTATCTGCTTGATCTTTACCTGGCAGCCCAGGTGGTGCCGCAGTTGCTCCTCCAGGTCCTCGGTAAAGAGGTCTCCCGGAGGCTTGTCCCGTTGACCCTTCTCCTTCGTTTTGGCCGGCGGCGGGTTCAGCAGGTTTTGGACCAGTTCCTCCGTGGCCCGCACCGACAGGCCTTTTTGCATAACCTGGCCTGCCGCCTCCTTGATGGGGTTCTCTTCCCTGAGAGACAGGAGGGCCCGGGCATGGCCCATGGTCAACTGACCCTCGGTCAGCGCCAGCAAGACCTTCTCCGGCAGCTGCAGAAGCCGCAGCATATTGGCCACCGTGGGCCGGCTTTTCCCGATGCGCTTGGCCAGCTGCTCCTGGGTGAAGCTGAATTCCTCCAAAAGCTGCTTGTAGGCCGTTGCCTCTTCCACGGGGTTCAAGTCTTCCCGCTGCAGGTTTTCGATGAGGGCGATTTCCATGGCCTCGGCCCCCGAAAGTTCCTTGACCACGGCGGGGATGGTCTCCCGGCCGGCGATTCTGGCCGCCCGAAAACGGCGTTCCCCCGCCACCAGCACATAGCCCCCCTGGGCCCGCTTCTGAAGGATGACAGGCTGCAGGACGCCGTGCTCCCGCACAGAAGCGGCCAACTCTGCCAGGCTCTCCTGGTCCATCTTCTGCCGGGGCTGCCGGGGATTGAGGGAAATGCTTTCCAAAGGCAGTTCCAGCAGGTCTCCCCGGATCTCCTCCTCTTCCTGGGGAAGGGGAGGCAGGAGGGCAGACAGCCCTTTGCCCAATCGCTTCTTGCTCATCGCTCCATCACTTCCTTGGCCAGCTTTAGATAAACTTCCGCTCCCCTGGACCGGGGATCGTAGTCGAGAATGGATTGACCGTAACTGGGAGCTTCACTCAAGCGGACATTCCGGGGGATGATGGTTTCATACACCAACTCCCCAAAATGCCTTTTTACTTCCTCCACCACCTGCTGAGAGAGGTTGGTGCGGCTGTCATACATGGTCATGGCCACCCCTTCCAGGCGCAGGCTTGGGTTCAAATGTTTCTTGACCAGTTCCACCGTGTTGACCAGCTGTCCCAACCCTTCCAGGGCATAGTACTCACACTGGATAGGCACCAGGACGCCGCTGGCTGCCGTCAGGGCATTGACGGTCAAAAGCCCCAGGGAAGGGGGGCAGTCCACGATGATATAATCAAATTCCCGGGGCAAATCTTCCAGGACTTTTTTCAGCCGCAGTTCCCTGGACATGGTGGGAACCAGTTCGATCTCTGCTCCGGCCAGCTGAATGGAGGCCGGAGCCACCGCCAGCCCCTTCACCGAACTCTCCTTGATGATCTCCTTCAAGGGCAGTTCATTGATCAGGGCATCATAGATGCACCTTTTGATCTGGGCCCGTTCGATGCCGATGCCGCTGGTGGCGTTCCCCTGGGGGTCGATATCCAGCAGAAGAACCCGTTTGTGTAATTTGGCCAGGCAGGCACTCAGGTTGACTGCCGTCGTTGTTTTCCCCACACCGCCCTTTTGGTTGGCGATGGCCAGAACTTTTCCCATGCATCTGCTCCTCTCCCCGCCCCCGTCTGTGAGCTTATTCGTCGGGCTTGTCCTCTTCGTGCAAATAGTGCTGGTTGTTGTGCAAGTTTTGGGATTTTTTGACCCACTGGGCCTCGAACTCTTCGAAGACCCGGAGCACCGCCTTCAAAGAGCAGATCAGGCTTTCCCGTTCCTGCCTGGTCATCCTGTCGTACATGTTCTTGAAGCGCAGGGAGCGCCTCTCAAAGACCAGGTAGGCCAGTTGGCGCCCGTAGGATGTAAGGTACACCCGCACCACCCGGCGGTCCTTTTCATCCCCCTTGCGCCTCACCAGGTTCATCTTCACCAGGCGGTCCACCAGGCGGGTAGCCGCGCTCTCCGTCATATAGATCTCCCCGCTCAGTTCCCCCATGGTAAGGTTTTCCTTCAGCAACAGGACCAGCAGGGCATTGACCTGACCCGGGGTAACCCCCAGCCCGGTCAGTTCCCGGATCTCCTCCACGGAAAGGTAGTGCATGAGTTTGGGGAAAATGCCCTGTATATCATTGACAAAGGGTTGGTGGTTGTTGTCCGGGGGCTTTTTTGAAGCCATGATATCCCTCCTCGCGGGGTGGCTTTTTGTTAATAGTATTTTATCCCATGGTGTTTGTCAATTGGTCTTGGGAAAATTGTTTGGGAAGAGTTTTTCCCGAAGAAAATATTCCGGCAGGGGTTCCGCCCTTTGTGGAGAATACATCCGGTAAGAATAATTTGGCACAGCGATCCCCTCGACGCTGCTGCACAGGGAGGAATAGCCGTGGAATTTAAAAATCTCAAACTCGCCTTTGAAGGCGGCTATCTGGCCGTCATCACCCTGGACCGGCCCCCGGTAAACGCTCTGAACCCGGAAACCCTGACGGAACTGGGCCAAGCCCTGGAGATGATCGAGTCCCGGGATGAAGTGAGGGTGGTCCTGCTCAACAGCGCCTCCCCCAAGGCCTTCATCGCCGGCGCCGACATCCTCCGGTTTACCCAGGTTTCGCCGGAGCAGCTGGGAAGTCTCATCCGCCAGGGGCAGGACCTCTTCGATTACATGGAAGCCTTCCCCCGTCCCATCATCGCCGCCGTGAACGGCCCCTGCCTGGGAGGGGGCTGCGAACTGGCCCTGGCCTGCCACCTGCGGATTGCCTCGGAGAGGGCCCGCTTCGGACAGCCGGAAATCAACCTGGGCATCATGCCCGGTTGGGGGGGGACCCAGCGACTGCCCCGGCTCATCGGCGGCACCCGGGGCCTGGAACTGCTGCTGACGGGCGACATCATCGACGGGGCTGAAGCCTACAGCCTGGGGCTGGTCAACCGGATTGTGGCCGCGGAAGATTTGGACGAGGAAGCCCGGAAAATAGCGGGCCGGCTGGCCCGTAAGGCTCCCCTGGGCATCAAAGCCATCCTCCAAACGGTGGCCAGGGGCACAACCCTGCCTCTGCAGGAGGGCCAGGCCCTGGAGGCTGCCGCCTTTGCGGAGGTTTTCGCCACGGAAGACGCCCGGGAAGGCATCCAGGCCTTCCTGCAAAAGAGAAAGCCGTCTTTTCAAAACCGCTGAAAAAAACTCCGGTCCCGGGGACCGGAGTTTTTTCAATTCTTCTTCTGTCCCAGATTGGGTTTGGGCAGGCAGATGCGGACCTCGTAGTAGTCGCCAAAGTCTTGTTCGCTGACCCGGGGCTTCAAGCCGGCATTTTCGATAACCTTGACGGCCTGACGCAGGGTGTTCAGGAAAATCCGCAGGTCCCGGATCACCACTTTGGGGGAGCGGGCCTTTTTTCGCCCCTCTTTGGCCAGAAGGGCCTCCACCAGGTCCTCCGTCTGTTTCACATTCAAATCTTCCCCCGCTATTTTTTCCACGGCTTCGACCTGCTGTTCCTCCCGGGGCAGTTTCAACAGGGCCCGGGCATGCCGCTCGGAAAGGCCGGAGTTCTTGACGATACCCTTGACATTGTCGGAAAGCTTCAGGATTCTGAGTTTATTGGCGATGGTGGATTGGCTTTTCCCCAGGCGTTGGGCCAGGACTTCCTGCGTCAAGCCAAATTCCCGGATCAGCTTTTCCAGGCCTTCCGCCTCTTCGAGAAAATTGAGGTTCTCCCGCTGGAGGTTTTCGATGAGGGCAATGGCTGCCATGCCGCTGTCACTGTATTCTCTTACCAGAGCCGGTATCCGGGTCCATCCCAGCTTTTGGCAGGCCAGGTGCCTGCGCTCTCCCGCTACCAGCTGATACTTCCGGTTGTGCTGCCGTAAGATGATGGGCTGCAGGAGCCCGTAGGTCTTGATGGATTGAGCCAGTTCCTCGATCTTTTCCGGGTCAAAGTGTTTGCGGGGCTGGTACGGGTTGGGCTGGATCAATTCCATCATGATCATGTGTATATCATCTTCAGCCCCCTCTCCGGCGGAAGCGGTCCCCAGGATCTTGCCCCAAGCTTCTTTCACGGATATCCCCCCCTTGTGAACTCTGCACAGCTTCCAACAGTAAAAATAATTCGACATTTGGTGCATTTTTCCTGCCCCGATGGGAGCTTTGTGCAAAAAAAATGCTGGAAGCTTGGGAAGTTCTATTTCTTTTCCCCCGAAACCGGCCCGGCAGCAGACCCGCCCAGGGGTCGTTTTGCCGGTATGCCGGGCCTGCGGGGGTAGCGGTCCGGGGTATCCTCCGTCTTCTCGAAGAGGAGGAGCCGCCGCCGGGCCCCCATCCGGGGCAGGGTCAGGGAAACGTCCCGGAGAAGCCGCCCGCCCAGGAGGCCCAGGGCCCGGGCGCCCTCTTTCATTTCCCGGGAAATTTCCGGCCCCTTGTAGGCGCAGAAGAGGCCTCCCCGGCAGCAAAAGGGCAGGCACAGCTCCAGAAGGACGGCCATGGGCGCCAGGGCCCGGGCGGTAACCCAGGGATAGCCCCCCCGGAACCCTT
>PWVN01000189.1 GCA_003561835.1 Syntrophomonadaceae bacterium | reverse complement strand
GAAAGCCATGGCCGAATTCTTTGTTATGTTGAAGTATCGCCGGCAGGGGGTGGGCGGTGTTGCTGCAGCCAAAATATTTTCCATGTTCCCGGGGAATTGGGAAGTGATCCAGCATGGGAAAAACCATGGCGCAAAGGCCTTCTGGGAGACGGTAATCCAGGAGTATGCCGGGAATCAATACGAGATAAAAGCTGTAACAACCGAGGATTGGGAAGGCCGGGCCATCCTCTTCAACAACTCAGATGGGGCCGGGACTTAAGGCAAATCAAGTCGCAATTTTATTTTACCACCAGGACGCTGGTCCTGGCCTCCAGGAGGACCGCATTGCTGACGCTGCCGAGAAAGATCCGTTTCAACCCTCCGTGCCCCCGGCTGCCGATCACGATCATGTCATAACCTCCGTCGGCAGCGACAGCGGCAATGGTCATGGCCGGGTGGCCGATCTTGAAGAGGGTTTTTGCCTCGATCCCCTTCTCCAGGAAGAATTTTTCCGCTTCCGCCAGTATCTTTTTCCCTTCCCCTTTTTTCATCTCCAGATATTTCTCATAATCCTTCTTCGTCTGGTAACCGTGCTCTTCAAAGGGCATCATCAGGTTTTCATCCTGGACATAGATGGCCGTCACCTGGTGGATGCTGCAGCCCCCGGTGAGCTTGACCGCCTCCTCCAAAGCCTTTCTGCTCACCCTGGACCCGTCGGTGCAGACCAGGATTTTCATGGAAAAGCCCCCTTCCGGTTTTAGTGCTGTGGGAAAATGAAGGTCACCCGGTACGCCCGGGCGACCTTCATTTCACGATCAGGACGTTTGCTTTGGCCTCCTGGAGGACCGCGTTGCTGACGCTCCCGAGGAAGAGCCTCTTTAAGCCCCCAAAGCCCCTGCTGCCGATGACGATAATGTCGTAGCCTTCCTTGGCGGCTACCTCGGCGATGGTCATGGCCGGATGGCCTCCCAGCAGGATGGCCTTCGCCTGGATGTTCTTCTCCGCAAAAAAGCTTTTGGCTTCCGCCAGGATGGCTTCCCCGGTGGCCCTGTTGGTCTCGGAAAACCTCTCAAAGGACTCCTTCGTCATGTACTGGCCTTCCACCGCACCGGGTATCGCCGTTGTGTAGGGGTAGACGTGGATCACCGCCACTTCCGGGAGGCCGCAGCCCCCGGCAAGCTTTGCCGCCTCCTCCAGGGCCTTTCTGCTTTCCTTGGATCCGTCGGTACAGACCAAAATCTTCATCAGGAATTCCTCCCTCTTGATTTTTTGTCCAACGATTTTAGGATTCAGTTGGTGCAGCGAGGCATCTTCTCTACGGCGGATGTTTTCCTTGCAAGTAAATTATACCATAAACCCCGGGTAAATTACAGCATCGGAAGGTTTTTCCGGCGGGAATCCGGCCTTTGCGAGCACAAAAAAAGCAGGGGCGCTGGCCCTGCCTGTATGCCCTGGTCTGGTTTACGGCACCCAACGGGTGCCCGGGTCGATTATCACCCCTGGTATGTATTCCGGGTGTCGGTGAGATAGAGGATAACCTTCCTCTCGTCGGCGGGGATCCTGATGAGAAGGGCGGGGTAGGTGATGACCTGGGCCACCATATCGCCGGCCCCGGGAGAGTTTAGCAGGGCGTTCAGCACGATGGCATCCTCATAGCCCAGCAGCGAGCCGACGGTGACGGAGTAGCCCGCCGTGGGCTTCCTGCCGGCGGAGACCAGGATGTATTTGTAGCCGCCCTCCTCCACGATGGTCATGCCCTGCTCCGGCTGGCTGCCCCCCAGCTTTTCCTTCAGGTGCCCCTCCAGGGTGCGCCGGTCGATAATTTCAAATTCAATGTTTTCGCATTCTCCGGAAGGCCTTTTCACGGTTTCTCCCGCCCGGGGCTCCCCGGGCTGCGAATCCCCGTTTGTGGGGTTTTCCTCCTGAGGTTTGAGCTCCCGGACCTCTTCCCCTTCTTCCTCCCGGGGTTCCGGGGTTTGAGGCTCCTGCAGCTGGGGGTCAGGGGCCTTCTCCCCGCCGTCATGGGTTTCTTGTGGGGGGCGGAAGGCGCAGCCCCCCAGGACTGCAAGGACCAGGAGCAGGATCAGCAAAACTATGATTATCTGGGTGGACATTCATGTCCGCCTCCTTTGACCATGACGCTTTCCCCCCGCAGGGTAAAGGCCATCCAGCCAGGGACTTTTCCGTACCGGTTCGCGGCCCGGAGAAACCACCGTTCCTGCCGGCAGTCCGACAGGGCCATCAGTCGTGGTCGCAGTCCTCGTCATGCTCGTGGTCCAGGTCGCATTCCTCGTCATCGTCATGGTCGCAGTCCTCGTCGTGGACGTGCTCCCCGTCCGCCAGCAGCGTCCGGGCATCTTCCAGGAACCCGGCGGCGGTGGCGAAGATGTCGGGGCTTACCAGGGGATATTCCTCGGGGTCAAAATTCTCTTCCAGGTCCAGGGCCGCCTCGAACTGCTGGATGGCCCCCTCCAGGTCCATCATGCTGTAGAGGAGGATGCCGTAATAGACGTAGGCGATGGGGTAGCCGGGGTCCTTGACCAGGAGTTCCCGGTACATATCTTCCGCCTGCTGGTAATTCCCCGCATACTGGGCGGCGGCGGCCGTCTTGATGGCCAGGTCCAGGCTGTCGGGGTTAATCTCCAGGGCCGTCTCGTAGGCGGTGTGGGATTCGGCGAATTTGAGCATGCTGTTCAGGGAATCCCCCATGTAATAATAGAGGATGCCCATCTCGGAATAGAGGTCCGCCAGCGTCTCCCACTTCTCCAGGTCCAGCGGGTCCTTCTCCAGGTCATCCAGGAGGCCGTCCACCTCTCCCTGGAAGTAGTCAAGGTAGTCCTCGATCCCCGCTTCCTCACCGGGTACGGGGTTGCTTCCGGCAAAGAGCCCGGCCAAAGCCCCCGAAAAGGAGGTTATCACCAGGCCGGCCACGGCCAGCAATGCGATTACCACGTAGAGCTTTCTCTTCTTCCTCATGTCCTTTCCCCCTGCTGTGTCCGTAGTGTCATGTTCCTCGAGAGGTTATAATGTATTCCCCCGAGGCACATGATATTCTATGAAACAATAATTCTTTTCTATTATAGCACACTTTAAAAATAAGGGAAGGAGTTTTACCGTGCCCCTCATCTCCCCCCCCGTGGAAAAAAACCCCCTGGCCCTGGCCCGGGATTTCCTGCGCGATATCTTCCCCATGGTGGACGAAGAACTGGCGGGCTGGCAAGCACAGGCTTACCTCTGCCCCGAGGCGGAGCTGCGAAGGCAGGCCCTCTTAAGCCTTAAGCACAAACGCTTCCACGCCCTGGGGGGCAGCTTTTACGCCCTCTACCGGGGAGGGGACCGGCGGCTGGTCCGCTTCATCACCGCCTACCAGACCATCAGCGACTACCTGGACAACCTGTGCGACCGGGCCGGGGTCCTGGATGCCGCAGCCTTCCGGCAGCTCCACGGGGCCATGGGAGACGCCCTCTCCCCCGGTGAAGCCCCTGGGGATTACTACCTTTTGTACCCCTACCGGCGGGACGGGGGCTACCTGGCGAACCTGGTGCGCTGCTGCCGGGAATACCTGGCAGGCCTCCCGGACTACCCCCGGGTGCAGGAGGGGGCCCGCCGCCTCGCCTCCCTCTACTGCGACCTGCAGGTCTACAAGCACCTGCGGCCGGAGAGGCGGGTTGGGCTCCTTAAGGAATGGCACGAAAAAAAATGCCCCCTTCCGGGGCTTTCCTGGTGGGAGTTTGCCGCCGCCTGCGGCTCCACCCTGGGGGTCTTCGCCCTGGTGGACGCCGCCTCGGGGGGCGGGCCGGCCGGGGGGGAGGAGAGGTCCCTGGCTGAGGGGTACTTCCCCTACATCTGCGGCCTCCACATCCTCCTGGACTACTACATCGATCAGGAGGAAGACCGGCGGGAGGGGGATTTGAACTTCGTCGCCTTTTACCGGGACGGAAAGGAGCGGCGGGAGCGGCTCCGCTTTTTCGTTCAGAGGGCCTTCCGGGAGGCGGAAAAACTGCCCCGGGCCTCCTTCCACCGGCTGGCCGTCCAGGGGCTTTTGGCCATGTACCTGTCGGACCCCAAGGTGCGGGCCCAGGGGCTGGAGGAAGAAGCCGGCCTCCTGCTGCAGGAGGGGGGGCTTACGACCCGGGCCCTCCATGTCCTGGGCCGCGGGGTGCGCAGAAGGGGGCTCCTCTAACTCCGGCGGCTCAGGATGTACTCGGCCAGATGGCCCAGATGGTCCCGGGAGCTGTGGCCGTCCAGGGCCATGAGGTGCCTCTTTGCCTCCAGGATGTGGTCCGACGCCCTCTCCTTTGCCTCCTGCAGGGCCCCGCTGGCCATGGCTGTCCGGGCCAGGGCCTCCACCTCCTCTTCCCGGAGGTCGTCCCGGGCCAGGAGGCGGTTGACGAAGGGGGCGTGGGCGGGGTCCTTTAACAGGTTCAGCAGAGGCAGGGTGATGACCTTCTGCCGGATGTCGCTGCCCACGGGTTTCCCCAGGGACTGGTTGTCCGGCGTCAGGTCCAGGACGTCGTCGATGAGCTGGAAGGCCATGCCCAGGTGATAGCCGTACCCCTTCAAGGCCCGGGCCTTTTCCTCCTGGAGGCGGGCCACCCTGGCCCCGGTGAGGCAGCAGGCGGAGATGAGGAAGGCGGT
>PWVN01000099.1 GCA_003561835.1 Syntrophomonadaceae bacterium | reverse complement strand
CTCCCTGGTAGGCCCGGGGGGTTGCCTGTATTTCGGCATCCGTGATGATGCTGCCGTAACGGCCGGCGCAGCCCTTCTCCGTGATCAGGGATTTGCTGAGTCCGAAGGTGCCCAGGCCGGCGATGTACGCCGCATGCCTCTCGGACCAGTTGCTCCGCCGGTCCTGCACCTGGTAGCGGGGGTCCTGTGGAGGGGCCAGGGCCCTGTGGCCCTCCCCGGCCAGTTCCTCCACCAGGTAGGTGCGGAGGGCGTTGTTCACCGCCTCCCCCTCGATTCGCCCGTAAAGCCATTTTTTTGCCGGCAACCCCGGCGTCCGGTTTGCCTCCCGGATATCCCAGGAGTAGGGGAGGAAGTAAGACAGGACGGTCCTGGCCCCGGGCAGCCAGTCGGCAGGGAGCATATGGTGTTCCCCCACAACCTCAGGCTCCCGCAGCTTAAAAAAGAGAGGGTCCTCCGCCCTGGCCGCCCTGGCCAGGGGAATGTCATAGATCCGTTCAATACCCAACTCCTCTACCCTGTTCAGGGGGCTCTTCTCCAGAAATTCCGCCGCCAGGCTTGTGAACTTCACGATATCCATGTTCCTGCCTCCTCGCATTTCTTTGATATTTTCAGACCCTAAACCCCGCCAGGGCGGCCCGCGGGTCCCTTCCGCCGTCCCGGTGCGGGCACCCGCCGTCCTTAAAGGTATTCCTTCATCAGAGGAGCCACATCCCGGGGCTCGGGCTTCCGCTCCACCAGGGGCGGGGCATCCCGGCCCAGCAAGGCGTCGTTCAAGGTCTCCCTCTCTTCCGCATAGAAAATTCCGGTACCGATCCTTTCACCCCACTCCCCGGCCAGGCGGAAGGCCCCGGCCAGGTCATCGGGGCTGTGCCCCTCCTCGTTTACATCGTAGACCCGTTCCCTGTACCATTTGGAGGTATTCACCCTGTTGAACACCACGCAGGGCTGCAGGATGTCGATGCAGGCAAACCCCCGGTGCTTCAGGGCCTTCTCCAGGATATCTCCCAGCTGCTCCCTGCTTCCGGCAAACCCCCTTGCCACAAAGCTGGCTCCGATGCCCAGAAGAAACCGCAGGGGGTTCAAAGGCCGGGTGCTGCTGGGAGTATGGTAACTGGTGGTGGGGGACCCCAGGTCCGTGGTCGGTGAAAGCTGCCCCTTGGTCAGGCCGTAGATCTGGTTGTTGTGGATCATGTAGGTCACCTCCACGTTGCGGCGGGCGGCATGGATGATGTGGTTGCCTCCCTCGGCATAGCCATCGCCGTCCCCCCCCAGGGCCAGGACCTTGAGGCGGGGGTTGACCAGTTTCGCCCCCGTGGCCACCGGCAGGGTCCTGCCGTGCAGTACGTTGAAGGTGTTGGTCCGGATATACTGGGATGTCTTGGCCGCCTGGCCGATGCCGGAGACCAGCAGGACCTGATGGGGATGATAGTCCAGGCGGGCCAGGGTTTCCTTGAGAACCTCCAGGATCTGGTGGTTGCCGCATCCGGGGCACCAGGTCTTGGGCCTGGCAGTGTGAAAACGGTCCGCTTCTACCATGGGTTCACCCCTCCTCGTGCAAGTTCCTTCACCACATAGGCCCCGTTCATGGCCCGGCCGTCATATTTTAGGATCGCTGCCTTCGGCTTGATCCCCGTTTCCTGACGCAGAAGCCTGCCCAGCTGGCCCGTGGCATTCATCTCCACAGCGATGACCTCTTCCGCCCCTGCCAGGGCCAGTTCCACATCCGCGGCAGGGAAGGGCCACAGTTCCGTCATGTGCACCACCCCCACCTTTTCGCCGCCGGCATTCAGGTGCTCCGCCGCTTCCCGACAGGCCCCCAGGCCGGAGCCCCAGGTGAGGAGAACCTTTTGGGGATTCTGCGGTCCGTAAAAGGAGGGCGGGGCGATGGCCGCCGCCAGGAAACGGGCCTTGCCCAGCCGTTTTTCCGTCATTTTCCGGCGAAGGTCCGCCTTTTCCGTGGGATACCCTTCTTCGTCATGCTCGTTTCCCGAAGTGGCCACCGTCCCCTCCCCCCTGCCGGGGAAGGCCCGGGGGGAGATGCCAGATTCCGTCAACCGGTGACGCCGGTACCCGGGGCCAAACTCTTTCTCCGCCAGTATTTCCCCCCGGTCCACCAGGACCCGGTCCAGGCCAAAGGGCTCCACCGTGTAGGCCGCATCCGCCAGGTACTGGTCGCTCAAGACAAAGACGGGAACCTGGTATTTTTCCGCCAGGTTGAAGGCCTTCACCGTCAGCCAAAAGGCTTCCCCGGCATTTCCCGGGGCCAGGACTGCCCGGGGGAACTCCCCGTGGCCGGCATGCAAGGCAAAGAGCAGGTCCCCCTGCTCCGTCCGGGTGGCCAGGCCCGTGGCCGGTCCCGGGCGCTGCCCCAGGAAAAGGACCAAAGGCGTTTCACTGCACCCCGCCAGGGACAGCCCCTCCACCATGAGGGCAAACCCACCCCCCGAGGTGGCCACCATGGAGCGGACGCCGGCAAAGGCGGCCCCCAGGGCCATATGTATGGCGGAGATTTCGTCTTCCGCCTGCTCAAAAACCAGGGGCAGTCGGCCCACCTGGCGGCCCATGGTGGTGAAGACGCTGCTGGCCGGAGACATGGGGTAGGCGCCGATAAACTGGCAGCCCGCCGCCAGGGCGCCCAGGGCCACGGCGTCATTGCCCGTCAGGAGCATCCGGGGCGGGGACAGCAGCCTTTCCAGGCGGCAGGGGCAGGTGGACTGGAAATGCTTTTTCGCATACTCCATCCCTCCCCGGGCGGCTTTGACGTTGGCTTCCGCCACCTTGTCCCCTTTGCCGGAAAAGGTATCCCGCAGGGTCTCATCCAGGGCGGCGGGCTCGCCTCCCAGGAGCTGCCAGACGGCTCCCGCCGCAGCCGAATTGCCCATGACCCCCTGACCGCCGTAGGTCTTCCCCAGTTCCTTGAGGGGCACAGGTAGAGAATTGGCCAATCCCTCCTGGGAAGGCATTTCCTCCGAATCATAGAGGACCACCCCGCCTTCTCCAACCCGGTGTCCGTGGATCTTGATGGTTTCTTCGTCCAGGGCCACCAGCATGGTGACCTCATCCAGATGGGACCCCACGGGAAAGGATGCGGCCCTCACCTGGTAAAAGTTGTGCCCCCCCCGGACCCGGGAGTGGTAATCCTGGTAGGCAAATATATGGAGCCCCTGACGGGCCAGGGCCTTTGCCAGCACAGCCCCGATGGTCTGCAGCCCCTGCCCCGCTTCCCCCCCGATGAGGAAGGTGTAGTCCTGCTTCATACGCTGTCAGCTCCTATCGTCAAATGGAATTTCTGTCTTGATATTCATGTAAACAATTATACAAGGCCAGCAAAAATCCTTTTCTCCAAAGAAAAACCTTCGGCTTTCCGGCCGAAGGTGAGAGAAAATCGCAAAAATCACAGGAGATCTAACCGGCAGGCGGGGTAAAGGTCCGGGCAGCCAACTCCTGGTCGAGCATGAGAAGGCCGGCACCTTCACTCCCCACCCGTTGAATCTTTTTCAGGAGTTTGCCCATGGTAGCCTCTTCTTCCACCTGCTCATCCACGAACCACTGCAGGAGGCTGATGGAAGGATAGTGCCTGTCCTTTTGGGCCATATCCATGAGGTCGTGGATCAACCCGGTGACCAGCTGCTCGTGCTTCAGGGCCAGCTCAAAGACCTCCCGGGGAGAGGAAAAATCTTTTCTGGGGTCTTTGAATCCCTTGATATCGGGCATTTCACCCTGATCACTGATGAATTCAAAGAACTTCATGGCATGAAACCTTTCCTCTTCCGCCTGGACCTTAAAGAAATTGGCAAACCCGTCCAGGTCTTCCTCCACGAAGTATGCGGCCATGGCCAGGTAGTAATGGGCGGAAAAAAACTCATGGGTTATCTGTTCATTCATCTTTTCCAGCAGTTCTTTCGAAATCATTCTTTTCCCTCCTCTAGTAGATTATTTCAAATTATATAATACTCTCTTTTACGTGGCAATCATTATTATCTATGAAAAAGTAGAGCTGCGGGGGAAGAATTAACCCCCGCTTTCTTTATACCTTTTTCACTTCATCGTATTCCCGGCCAAAGGTCTCCACCGTGACCTTTTTAATCTTCTGAGCTTTCAGGGGCTTGTCCATGGCCTTCGTTTTCACGGAAACGATTTTGTCCACCGTTTCCATCCCTGAGGTCACCCGGCCAAAGGCGGCATACTGGCCGTCCAGGTGGGGGGCTTTGGCCACCATGATAAAGAACTGGGACCCGGCCGAATCCGGGTGCTGGGCCCGGGCCATGGAGATGACGCCCCGGTCATGGCTTACATCGTTTTTATGGTCATTGGCGCTGAATTCTCCGGGTATGCTGTAACCTGGGTTGCCCGTCCCCGTCCCCTGGGGACACCCTCCCTGAATCATGAAGCCGGGAATAACCCTGTGAAAGGTTAGTCCATTGTAGAACCCTGATTGGGCCAGGGAAATAAAGTTGTTCACCGTATCGGGGGCTGCTTCCGGCTCCAGTTCCAGCAGGATGCTTCCCCCTTCTTCCATCTCAATCGTAACTTGTGGCTTATCCATTGTATCCTTTCCTCCCTTGGATGCTTATGCTGAAAAGAGCTCTATAACTATGATAACAGCACCCTTAACATTATT
>PWVN01000148.1 GCA_003561835.1 Syntrophomonadaceae bacterium | reverse complement strand
GCGTAGAAATAGTTGAAAAAGAGGTTCCGGTTGGCCAGGCTCGTAAATTCCGTAAGCCGCAGGGAGCGCTCCTCCAGCCAGGCGGCCGTTTCGGCCCAGAGGGCGGCGTGGCCGTGGCGGCGCAGGTCCACGATGGTGGTCCCCGCCCCGTCCCCCTCCAGGTTGGCGGCCAGGTACAGGGGCAGGGTGCGGGATTCGCCGGGCTTGAGGCGGAGGCTGACGGAGGCCCGGGCGGCGGCCAGGGGGGGCGGTGGGGCCGGTTGGGGGGCGGGATGAGGGGCAAACAGGGGGGCGGGCCCGGTGCTGATCTCCCAGGGAACGCCGGCGTCCAACCCTAAGGCCAGGGCCGCCAGGGGCAGGCCGGAGCGGGCCTCCAGGATGAGGCTTTTGGTCCATTCGTTGTAAAAGGCTGAATGCTGCCCCGTCACTTCCCGGGGGTTGAAGATAATGTGGTTGAAGGCCTGCCAGTTCAGGCTAAAGCCGGCTTCCAGGTTCCGGGTCCGGGAGCCGGTGTTGGTCAGGGTCAGGCGGTAGACCCCGCCCCGGTGGCCGGGGGGGAAGTAGAGCTCCCCCTTGAGATTCAGGGTTTTTTCTTTCCAGGTAAAGGCCGGGACCCAGTGATGCAGGTAGCTCCAGGCCAGTTTCTTTGCCAGGGGGACCTCCCGTCCCTCAATCTTGAGGAATGGGGTCAGGAGGGGAGCCCCGGGGCGGCCCCGAAACTCCAGAAGGCCGGCGGAACCCATATGAAGCAGGTTCAGGGAGTGAAGGCCGGCGGTTTGGGGGTCGATTTCCGGCAGGGACAGGTACTCATTCCCCGTCAGGTAATACAGGGCGGGACGGTCCAATTCTTGAGGCACCGTCATGATGTCTGCAGGCATATTATCCGGAATTTTCTCAGGCATCTTCTCAGGCATCCTCTCCCCCCTTCCCGTCTCCCTGCCCCTGCTTCTCCCCTTCTCCCTTCTCTTCTTCCGACCTTCCCTCCTCCTTCAAGAGGCGCAGGGCGTTGCCGCCGAAGATCAGGGCCAGGTCCTCATCCTTCATGGCCAGGTGGTAGCAGTCCCGGAGCTGGTCCAGCAGGTAGCGGAGGGCGAAGCCCCGGGGGAAATAGGAGGAATCGCTGCCGAAAATGATGCGGCCCGGGCCCACCGTCTCGTAGAACTTGCGGAAGAGGTCCTCCACCGTCAGGGATTCCGGGTACCAGCGGAGCCACTCGTTGTTGCCGGAGGTGTCCACGTGGACGTTGGCGGAGGACCAGCAGAGCTGCAGGAGCTCCCGCACGTAACCGCAGCCGAAGTGGGGCACGACGAAGGGGATGCCGGGGTAGGCCTTGGCCACCGGCTCGATGCTCAGGGGACTGATGTTGGTCCCCGAGGCGATGCCCCCGCCGCCCCCCAGGATGCCGAAGTGGACCAGGACGGGGATCTGGAGCTCCTCGGCCTTCTCCCACAGGGGGCGAAAGAGGGGTGAGGCCAGGGGCTCGTCCAGGAGGGGCGCAAAGATTTTCAAGCCTTTAAGGCCCTGTTGTCGGACCGCCCTCTCCAGGTCGGCGGCGGCCTTCGGGTCCCCCGGGTAGTGGTGGGCAAAGCCGGCGAAGGTGGCGGGGTCCTGCTGGACCACCTGGGACAGGCGGTCATTGCCGCCCCCCGTGACGAAGACCAGCTTGGCGATGTTGTAGCGGGCCGCTTCCGCCTGCCAGCGGCGGATGGCCTCGTCCAGGGGCGGGATGTCCGTCTCCGGGTCGGGAAAATTGAAGGCACGGCGCCAGGGCCGGTCGTAGTCCTCGCTCCAGCGGCGGTGGATTTGCTCCTTGGCTTCGCCGTATTCAGGGCGCCTGTAGGCCGGGACGCCCTTGGCGGGCTTTTTCCTGGGCTGGACCAGATGGATGTGGAAATCGACCAGGGGAAAGGGCAAGGGTTTAAAGTCCATGATAACCTCCCGTTTTTTGAGCTGATTGCTGCTGCATGTATAGACTCATCATACACAATTTTTCAAAAAATATAAAGGGGATTAGTGTTTTGAGGGCAAGTGGGAATATTTTCTTAATTTGCTGATAAAAAGCCGGGGGAAAGGCAATAATAGTTATATTTATCAGATTAAGGAGGCCTTTTCATGCGGCATCATCTATCCATTGGAGCAGCTGCGGGCCTGATGTCCGGGCTGATTATGGGGTTTTACGAATGGTTGGGCCACCAGGGGGGGCTTTTTCGGTACAACCCCTTCTATGTCGTCGCCAGCGTCCTGCTGCCCGAAGAACTGGCTGTCACCTATGTGGGGGTCATCACCGCGACGGTGTTCCACCTCTTTTTGGCGGCCTTCATCGGCACCCTTTTTGCCGCCTTTGTTCCGAGGAAGCATACCGTCCCGTGGGGATTTGGGCTGGGGCTGCTGCTGCAGTTCTTCTTCGGTGCCCTGGTGACCCCTAATTTCACCTTCGTGCCTTTCTTCTGGGAAATGGACGCCAGCAGCATGATCTTCTCCTTCAGCCAGCGGATGCTGTTCGGCCTCACCCTGGGGTATTTGTACGGCCTGTGGCTGGTCCGGTTCCCGGAGAAGCGGGAGACTTTGGGGTAGGGGGCTTTGGGGTAAGGGGCTTTGGGGAAGGGGTGGATAAGCAAGGAAGGGGTTTGATATAGCGGTGATGGAGAATTACCAGGCCCTGCTTACAGCTTTGTTTCTTTTCTTCTCTCACCTGCTGGAAATTTACGGGGCGGTGGTCATCATCTTCTCCGCCACCTGGTTCTTCCGGCATTTTGTGCGTACCAGCAAGGACGGCCAGAACATCCGGCTGAACCTGGCCCGGCACCTGGCCTTTGCCCTGGAATTCAAGCTGGGGGGGGAAATCCTGCGGACGGTAATCGTGCGGACCATGGACGAGATTATCTTCCTGGGGGCCATCATCGTCTTGCGGGGGGCTTTGGCCTTTTTGATCCACTGGGAGATCCGGCAGGACCGGGCGACCGTGGAGGACGGCAGGGGCCCTTAATTGATTAAGGGGACCTTGATGAGGGCACCTCAATTGAGGTCTGTTACATTGAGGGTCCGTTACATTCAGGACACCTTTTTTGCCTGAGAATTTCATAAAAATGCCGGGGACGGCTCATCAGTTTTTCATGGCGAATCCTGAAGGATTATGAAGGTTTTCCCAGGCAATAATGCGTCCTTGCCCGCCCCTTTGGGGGCGGGTTCTCTCTTGCCAAGGGCCCTCAATTATAATAAGATAAGACATAAAAGAAGAGCCAGGATTGGAGGCCTAAGTCATGGCAGAAATCCTTCCCTTCCCAGGTATCCGGTATTCACTGCAAAAAGTTGGAGGCCTGGACCCGGTCATCGCTCCCCCCTATGACGTCATCTCCCCAAAGGAGCAGGATCTCCTCTACAGAAAAAGCCCCTACAACATCATCCGCCTGGAAAAGCCCCGGCAGGAGCCCGGGGATGAAGGCGATGAACGCTACCAGCGGGCGGCAGACCAGTACCGCTGGTGGTTGAAAAGCGGGGTGCTGGTTCGGGAGGACAAACCTTCTCTTTATCTCTACGAGGAGGGCTTCCCCGGGGATGAGGGGGGCGCTAGGGTTCGCCGGGGCCTGGTGTGCGGCGTTAAGCTGTCCCCCTACGGGGAGAGAGTGGTCCTTCCCCACGAGGAGACCATGGAAAAGCCCAAGGAGGACCGGCTCAAGCTGATGCGTTCCTGCAAGGCCAACTTCAGCCCCCTGTTCAGCCTCTATGCGGCAAAAGAGGGTGAGGACCCCCTTCCCGCCCTGCTGGCGCCTTTCCGGGAGGCGGCGCCGGTCATCGATTTTCAGGATTCCCGGGGGTACTCCCACCGGGTGTGGGCGGTGAGTGATGGGGCGGTCATCCGGGAAGTGGTGGATTTCTTCAAGGACAGGCAGATCTTCATGGCTGACGGGCATCACCGCTACGAGACGGCTCTGGCCTATCATGAGGAGTTGGGGCGGCCCGGGGGAAGGGCGGCCTATGTGATGATGAATTTGGTCAATACATACGACCCGGGGCTGGTGGTGCTCCCCACCCATAGGCTGGTGAGGAAGGTGGGGGCGGCGGCGGATGTGGGGGGCAAGGGCAATATCAAGAACCTCCTCTCCACCCTTGAGGATACCTTCAGCATCGAGGAGAGGCCTTACAGGTCAGCGGAAGAGGTCTGTGAACGGGGCATGATGGAGTTGGGGCCGGGCGGGGGAAGAGGGGCGGCCATCGGCCTCTTCACCGGAGCGGGCCAATTCTACCTGCTGCGTTTGAGGGACGAGGCGGAGGGGAAAAAGGACGAAATTCAAAAACTGGATGCCATCCTGCTCCAGGATGAGGTCCTGGAAAAAGCGCTGGGAATCGATGCGGCCAAGAGGCATCAGGGAGATTACCTAGGTTATACCAGGGACTGCCGGGAAGCGGTCAACGAAGTATTGCAGGGCAGCAGCCGGATGGCCTTTCTCCTGAACCCCACCCCGGCAGAAGCCGTCATCAAGGCCGCCGCCGCCGGCATCAAGATGCCCCAAAAATCCACCTACTTTTTCCCCAAACTAACAGCCGGCCTCATCATCAACCCCCTGGATTAGCAGAGGCAAAGGGGGCAAACAGGGACGGGCAGCAAACGGGGACAGGTCGTTCTTGCAAAAAATCCTGC
>PWVN01000071.1 GCA_003561835.1 Syntrophomonadaceae bacterium | reverse complement strand
TTTTCTCGGATGTATTTTAGGTTTTCGTCCAGTTTTCCGGAAAGCTTGTTTTTCTCCATGAAACGCTCCCATCTGCCCCATTTCCCTGCACCCTTCCTCCGGGAAGGGCCGGTCAGCGGCGGTCCATGACGCCGAAGGCCAGCTTTAGATTGGCCTTGTAGTCCTGGATCTGGCCGTCCCGGACGTTGGCCGTCAGGTTGTAGACCTCCACCCCGGTGATATTGTCCACGGTTTTGGAAGCATCCTTGATGGCGTTCCGCACCGCATCTTCCCAGCCCACATTGGATTCACCCACCAGTTCGATCACTTTGGCTACCGTCATATCATCACCTCTTCCCTTTTTAAAATTCTTAACTATTTTCTCCAGAACTCCCCGGCTTATACAACCTTTCGCCCCGGGAAGGCGGGGAAAAACCCAAAAAAAAAGCCCTTCAGGGCTAAACCATCTTCTCCCGCAGTTTTTGCAGGATTTTCTTTTCCAGCCGGGATACCTGCACCTGGCTGAGGTGGAGGACTTTCCCCGTCTCCGCCTGGCTCATTTCCCGGAAATAGCGGAGGTAGATGAGCTGCCTTTCGGCGCCGGCCAACTCCTGCAGGGTTTCCCTGAGGAGGACCTTCTCCACCAGGTCCTCGTGGGTCTCCAGGGCCACCACCTGCTCCAGGGGCCTTTGGCCCTCCCCCTCCCCCGGTGCGGCGGCGGCCTGCAGGGAGACGGGTTCCAGGCAGGTCTCGTGGATCGTGGCCACCTCTTCCCGGTCTATGCCCAGGTGGGAGGCGGCTTCTGCCACCGTGGGCTCCCGACCGGTGCGAACCAGGTGCCGGCAGCGGAATTCCTGGAGGAGGGCGCCCTTCCTCTTCAAGTCCCGGCTGATCTTCACCAGGGAATCTTCCCGTAAATACCCCTTGATTTCCCCCAGGATCACCGGGACCGCATAGGTGGAGAAGGCGGTTCCCCGGGCCGGGTCAAACTTCTTGACGGCCTTAATGAGCCCGATGACCCCTACCTGAAACAGGTCCTCCTCTTCCCGGCCCTTCCAGAGGCGGTGGACCAGGGACCTGACCAGAGCCAGGTGGCGGACCACCATATCATCGTGTCCCCACTCCCCCCATCCTTCCCCCTTGTCCATGATTATTCCCCCACGGGAATAACGCTGTTGAATTTCCGGCGCATGATGACCCGGGTGCCCACCTTTTCTTCCGTGATGACCTCCACCTGGTCCATGAAGTTTTCCATGATGGTAAAGCCCATGCCGGACCTCTCGTCCTGGGGCCTGGTGGTGAAGAGGGGCTCCCGGGCCTTCTCCAGGTCCTTGATGCCCGAGCCCCGGTCCTCCACCTCCACCACCAGCTCGTTTTCGAAGAGCTCCGCCTTGATGACGATGATCCCCTCTTTCTCATCGTAGGCGTGGATGACGGCGTTGGTCACCGCTTCCGAAACGGCCGTCTTCACGTCGTTCAGCTCGTCGATGGTGGGGTCCAGCTGGGCCGCCAGGGCCGCCACCACAACCCTGGCCAGGGATTCGTTCTCCGATTTGCTGGGTATCTCTAATAGCAAAAAATTTCTCTTCTTCACTGGGCAAACCTCCCCTGATTAAGCGCTTCCTTCTCGGAACCAAAGGCCGGGATGATCTTTAGGACCCCCGCCAGATCCAAAACCCTTCTAACCTGGGAATTCAGGCAGCAGAGAAGGATTTCCCTTTCCTCCTGGGCCATATCCCTGTAGCGCCCCAGGATGACACCCACGCCGGAACTGTCGATAAAGCTCAAATCCTTGAGATTCAGCAGAAGGGAAAAATCGGGGTATTTGTCCAGCATGTCTTTCAGGTTCTGGCGTATTTTGGGCGCCGCATGGTCGTCCAGTTCCCCTTTCAACCGGACGATGAGGCATTTTTTGCTCCTGTTCAGGATGGCTTCCATAGGCTTCTCCTCCACGTATGACCTTTGGAAAATAATTCTACAGGAAACAAAAAATATCCTGCCGGGGATAAAAAATAATCGACAAACAGGGCAGAAAAAAAGAAAAGACCGGGCCGAAGCCCGGCTACCTGCCGAATTTCAACCAGGCGACCAGCACCCGGCACAGCAGGTCTGTAAAACCTGCCCGGGGCACCTCGGCAGCGGCCAGCAGGTCAATCCTTCCGTCCGGCTCCCCGTCCCTGTAGATCAGAAGGGATCCCAGGGGTTCGCCAGCGGGCAGGGGCGCCCGGGCCAGGGAGGCGGCCTCGATCTCCTGTTTTATCTCGGGTTTTGACCCCTTTTCCACCAGGAGGCGAAAGTCCTCGGCCACCGCCAGGCCCACCAGGACCTCCTTGCCCTTGTCCACCCGGATCTTGGCCACCTCCTGTCCGGCCGAAACCACGGGGATGCTCTCAAAATTGGCAAATCCGTAGTCCAGGAGCTTCCGGGCTTCATCAAACCGGGTGTCGCTGTCCGGGGCCGCCAGGATGACGGCCAGGTAGCGGGTGTCCCCCCGGACGGCGGTAGCGGCGATGCAGTGCCCGGCTTCCCGGGTATACCCCGTCTTCAAGCCGTCGGTCCCCTGGTAGTAGCGGACCATCTTGTTGGAGTTGCTCAGGAATACCTTGCCGCTTCTGATCTGGCCCTCCAGGAAGTTCTCATCCATCCAGATGGTGAACCACTGGTGTATTTGAGGATATTCCAGCAGCTCTCTGCTCATGATGGCGATGTCGTATGCGGTGGTGTAGTGGTCTTCGTGGTGGAGGCCGTGAGGGTTCTGGAACCGGGTGTCGGCCATGCTCAGCTCCTGGGCCCTTTCGTTCATCTTCTCCACAAAGCCCTCCAGGGAACCGTAGCAGTGTTCCGCCACCGCCACCGAGGCATCGTTGCCGGAACCCACCCCCACGCCGATCATCAGGTTCTCCAGGGAGACCACATCCCCGGGGCTCAGGAAGATCTGGGAGCCGCCCAGGGAAGCCGCCTCCTCGCTGATGACCACCTCATCCTCCAGGGAGATCCTGCCTTCCTCCACCGCCTCCAGGACCAGGAGCATGGTCATGATCTTGGTGATGCTGGCGGGGTAGAACCTTTCGTGGAGGTTCTTCTCCGCCAGGATTCGCCCGGAGCCCACGTCCAAAAGAAGAGCCCCTTCCGCCTCCAGTTCAAAGGGAAGCCCCTCCAGTTCCTCCGCGGCAAAGGTAAGGGCCGGTTGTATCACCAGCAGGAAGAAAAGGGCCAGGGCCGCCAGTTTTCTCAGCATATGAAAATACCCCCCATGCTTTTTTTCTATTCTTCCCCCCGAAGGAGAAAAATACTTAAAACACCGGGAGCATTCCAATTGTTAATATCTGGTGGGACAAGGGGACGGTTCCTCAAACTTGCATGGATTCAAGTTCCGGGGACGGTTCCTGAAACTTGAATTTATTCAAGTCCCGGGGACAGTTATTATTTTCCGTAAGCCGTTCCAATATTTCCCTATATGCTGCATTATCTTTCAATATGTTGAGTAAGTTTACTCTTAGGCCTGACCCCAAAAGTAAACTTACGTTGATTGGTGGAGGAGGTTTTGAAGGTAAACTTACGTGATTTTGGGGAGGAAGGTTTGGCCTTTGTCCAGGGGGGGCAGGCCGAAGTAGTCGGCGACGGTGGCGCCGATGTGGGAGAGGGTGCTCAGGGTTCCCAGGTTCAAACCCCTTTTGACCCCTTCCCCTTCCACCAGGAGGGGTACGTATTCCCGGGTGTGGTCCGTACCCGGGTGGGTGGGGTCGCAGCCGTGGTCGGCGGTGATGATGAGCAGGTCCCGGGGCCCCAGGTGCTGCTTCAGGACGGGGATGGCGGCATCGAATTCTTCCAGGGCCCGGGCGTACCCCAGGACATCGTTGCGGTGGCCGAATTTCATGTCAAAATCCACCAGGTTGGTGAAGATGAGGGCGTCTTCCGGGCAATCCCTGGCCATCAGCTCCTCTGTGGCCAGGATCCCTTCCCGGTTGGAGGATGTCTTGAATTTTTCCGTGATCCCCCGGCCGGCAAAGATATCGTGAATTTTCCCCACCCCCAGGACCTTCTTCCCCGCCTCTTCCAGCCGGTCCAGGAGGGTCGGCCTGGGAGGTGCCAGGGTAAAGTCCCGCCGCCTGGGGGTGCGCTCGAAGGCCCCGGGCTCTCCCAGGAAGGGCCGGGCGATGACCCGGGCCACGGCCGTGCTTCCCGTAAGGAGCTTCCGGGCCGCTTCGCACCAGCGGTACAGGGTGTCGATGGGCACGACCTCCTCGTGGGCGGCAATCTGGAAGACGCTGTCGGCGGAGGTGTAGACGATAGGCCGGCCGCTCTTCATGTGCTCCTCCCCCCAGGCGGCGATGATCTCGGTGCCGGAGGCCGCCACGTTCCCCAGGATTTTGCGGCCGACGGCCTTCTCAAAGGGCTCGATGACCTCCGGGGGAAACCCCCCGGGAAAGGTCAGCAGGGGGTGTTCCAGCTGAATCCCCGTAAGCTCCCAGTGGCCTGTCACCGTGTCCTTGCCCGGCGACAGGGTGGCCCCCCTCCCGTAGGAGGCGGTGCAGTCGGCAACCGGCGGCACACCCGGGACGGGAATGATATTCCCCAGGCCCATCCGGCCCAGGTGGGGCAGCTTTAAGCGGCCCTCCAGGTACCGGGCGATATGGCCCAGGGTATTGCTGCCGGCGTCTTT
>PWVN01000164.1 GCA_003561835.1 Syntrophomonadaceae bacterium | reverse complement strand
TGCTGCGGCTGACCTGCCTGTAGTATCCGCTCCCGCCGACGAGGGGGAGGAAATCCTCTGGGCCCGGGCCAGGGAATACTCCCAGGCCATCGATGCGGGGCAGATCGGTTTCATTCCCGTGGACCAGCATGAAGCCTTCTATGAAGAACTGCAGGGGAACCCCAATGCCTACTATGTGCTGGACATCCGCAGGGCCGATGACTTTGCCGCCGGTCATATCGAGCACTCTGCCCATGTAGCCTGGGGCCAGTTCGGCAGCATCCTGGAAGACCTGCCCACCACCGTGCCTGTTGTGGTGGCCTGCTACTCGGGCCAGACCTCCGCCCAGACCCTGGGGGTCCTGCGGATGCTGGGTTTTGACAGCGCCAGGAGCATTCTCTACGGTGTCCGGGACGGCTGGGTGGCCAAGAACGACCTTCCCCTGGTCAGCCAGTAAGGCTTTTCCGGAGATTCCCGGGCCGGACAGTCTAAAGAAAAAAAGAGAGGCCTCAAGATGAGGCCTCTCTTTTGTACGGTTCCCGGGCGGCCGGGGAATGCCCCTACTTCAATGGGGGGTTCTTCAGCATGCCGATAAAATTCAGTACCAGCTTGATATCCTCGAAGTCCATGGTGCAGATGCTGCCGATGAGCATCTGAGCCCTGGGATTGTAGAGGAGTTCCCTCAGTTCCGGGCTGATGCCCCCGATGATGCCCTCCACATCTTCCTGCTCCAAAATGAGGTAGCAGACGGATACCCCCAGGACCTTGGAGAGGCTCTCGATGGTCTTTAAGGAAGGCTGCACCTTGCCGGCTTCCAGCTGGGCGATAAGGCCGGGGGAGACATTGGCGGCGCCGGCCAGCTGCTTTTGCGTCATGTTCCGCATTTCCCGGTTCATCCGAATTTTTTTGCCCGTGGACATGAGTTTGGCCGGGGTGCCGATCAGGAGGCTGATGGGGATATGGAAAAAACTGCTGATCTTCTGCAGCGCCTGCAGGGAAGGGACCCGTTCCCCCCGCTCGATCTCACTCAGATAGGTAAAGGAGAGTTCCAGGGCTTTCCCCAGTTCCTCCAGGGAGAGGCCCTGCTCCTTTCTCAGGGCCCTCACCTTGTCCCCCAGACCCGTGGTGCTGATGGAGGCGGTGTCCAGTTCCCCCGTGAGGCAGGGGTTTTGCAGCAGTTTGTCCAGGGCCTTGGCCGTGATCTCCCTCTGCTCCTCCTCGATTTCCTGCAGGTAGGATGCCGGCAGGTTGCAGGCCTGGGACAGATCCTGCAGGGACAGGTTCTTGCCTTCCCGCATCTTCTTCAAGGTTTTCCCCCGCACAGGAATCCCCTCCTTTGCGTGCTAGCTAGGGCCATTATACCACAGGCCGGGACAATCCGGCAACGAAGGGGTAAGGAGGTTTAGGATGGCAGGTTGCCGCCGGCTGAATCATCAGTATTTTCGCCGCCCAGGCAGGATATTTTTACTTTTTGTCCAAAGTATAAGGGGAGAAGGCAGCCAGGACTGCTGCTCTAATAAAGGAGGGTATTTTGTTGATACTGCGGGTTTTGGAAGTTGGGGCTTTTGCCGCCAACTGCTACATCGTTGGCTGTCCAAAGACCAGGGAAGGGGTTGTCATAGACCCCGGGGCCGAGGGGCCGCAAATCCTTCGGGCGGTGGAGGACGAAAACATCGAAGTCAAATACATCATCAATACTCACGGTCATGTGGACCATGTGGGGGCAAATGCCGATCTCAAGGAAGCGACGGGAGCCCCGCTGTTGATTCACCGGGAAGATGGGGAAATGTGCCGCAAACCCCATGCCAGCCTTTCCATCTTTGCCGGCAAGATCAAACTGTCCGAGCCGGACCGGCTGCTGGAAGAAGGGGATGAACTGGATGTCGGGACCCTTACCTTCCGGGTCATCCACACCCCCGGCCATACCCGGGGAGGCATCAGCCTGCTGGTGGACAACGCCGTCTTTACCGGGGACACTCTCTTTGCCGGTTCCATCGGCCGTACGGATCTGCCCGGCGGTTCCTACAGGCAGATCATCGCTTCCATAAAAGAAAAAATCCTGCCCCTCCCCCCCGGCACCCTGGTATATCCCGGCCACGGGCCTGCCAGCACCGTGGAGGAAGAAAAGGGGACCAACCCATTTTTACGCTAAAAAAAGATGGCCGCCAGGGCCATCTTTTTTAGGGGCTGTTTCTCCAGAAATAGGGCTGCCAGGGCCACCACCACTGCTGCCGGCAGCCGGAGCAGGTTTCGGGGCCGCACTGCTCTTTGGGTTCCGTTCCCCGGATGAAATACTCATAGGTGGTCTCCAGGTTGCAGTCGGGGTTCTGCTGCAGGTCGCTCTCCGGGCACAGCGCCACCCGGGCCACATTGTCCGGCTGCACAAAGTCGCTCACCGGGGAGTCCTTCAGGGCTTCCCGCATGAAATTGGCCCAGATGGGGCCGGCCACGCTGCCCCCGGTGCTCCCCCGGACCAGGGAGTAGCTGTAGTTGTCGTTCCCCACGTAGACCGTCGCCACCAGTTCCGGCGTGTAGCCCACGATATAGACGTTGGTTTCCCTCTCTGCTGTGCCGGTTTTGGCCGCTGCCGGCCTGCCCACCACGTCGGCCAGGTGCCTGGCGGTGCCCCCGGGACTGAAAACATCCTTGAGCATGTCCGTCATGATGAAGGCGATGCCTTCGTCCAGGACCACCTGCTGCCGGGGTTTTTTCTCCAGGATAACCTGCCCCCGGGAGTCCTCCACCCGGGTCACCAGCAGGGGTTCCGCCTTGACCCCCTGGTTGGCGAAGGGGGTAAAGGCCGTGGTCATCTCCAGGACGGTGGCCTCACTGCTCATGGGGAGACTGATTACGGCTTTCAAAGGGGATGCAATACCCATACGCCGGGCAAATTCCACGGCAGTTTCCGGCCCCACGGCCAGGTTCGCCTTGACGGAAGAGATATTGCAGGATGTCATGAGAGCCTCTCTCACGGTCAAATGCCGGTGATGAAAGGTTCCACCGTAATCCGTGGGTTCATAGGGGCCCTGGCCGGTGGGGATGGAGATGGGCGCGCATTCCAGCCGGGTGGCCGCCGTAAAACCCGCCGACTCCATGGCTGCCGCATAAACCAGGGGTTTGAAGGAAGAACCGGGAGAGCGCCGGGCCTGAACCGCCCGGTTATAGGAAGTCTGCCGGTAATCCCGCCCCCCCACCATGGCCTTGATGTGGCCTGTCCGAGGATCTATGGCCAGAAGAGCCCCCTGGGGCTGTTCCACACCGTGCTCGTCCACCCTCTGGGGTGCCGGCATAAAGTCCCGGAAGGCCTGCTCTGCAGCCTGCTGCATCTGGGGATCCAGGGTTGTGTAAATCTGCAGCCCCCCCCGGTACAGCAGGTCCAGGTCTTCATACTGGGGAAGATGGATGAGCTCTTGACTGATGATGGTATCGATATAATAGCGGGTCAGGGTGTTCTGGCCGGCTTCCCGCTGGTAAAATTTTAGTTCCTCTGCCAGGGCTGCCTCCTGCTCCGGGCCTTCGATGTAGCCCAACTCCGCCATTTTGGCCAGAATGATGTGCTGGCGGCGCAGGGCCGCTTCGTGAGACATGGCCGGCCTCTGGGGGAGGCCCACCAGGTAAGCAGATTCTGCCAGGCTCAAATCCCGGGCATTTTTACCAAAATAGGTCAGGGCGGCCACCTCGATCCCGTAGGCTCCCCGGCCGAAGTATATGGTGTTCAGGTATTTCTCCAGGATCTCGTCCTTGGAGTAGAGCCGTTCCAGGTGCAGGGTCAGGGTAGCTTCCTGGAATTTCCGGGCCAGGGTGCGGTCATGGGTCAGAAAGAGGTTTTTGGCCAGCTGCTGGGTAATGGTACTGCCCCCCTGGGTGATGCGCCCCTCCTGGAGGTTCCGCACCATGGCCCGGGCAACTCCCATCACGTCGATACCGGGATGGCTGTAGAAGCGCTCGTCTTCCACGGCAATGGTGGCCTTCTGGACCCATTCCGGCATCTGGGACAGGGAGACCTCGATGCGGTTCTCCACGGACCGGGTGGCCAGCAGGTCCCCGTTGGCGTAATAAAATCGCGTGGCCAGGGCCGTATCCACCGGGGGCAGGCCTTCCATGCTTACCACCGTATAGACAAAATAGCCAAAGAAGCCCGTCATCAACAGGACGGCCACCAGGCTGAGCACGACCACGGAACGCCAAACTTTTCGGGCCATTGGCTTTCACCTCCTCCAGGCATTACAGGGGCGGGCGAATTTCAATTTCCTATTATAGCATACTCAAGTATACATTCATATCATTACCAAAAATTACGTAAAACAAAGGTTTATTTCTTTATTTTAAAAAATTCTTTTGATATAATCTTAAGGGTACTTGAAAAGGGGAAGGGGAATCGTTATGACCAAGTATATTTTCATCACCGGGGGTGTTGTTTCGTCCCTGGGCAAAGGGATTACTGCCGCCTCTCTGGGACGACTCCTGAAAAGCCGGGGCATCCAGGTGACCATTCAGAAGTTTGACCCCTACATCAACTTTGACCCGGGGACCATGAGCCCGTACCAGCACGGGGAGGTTTTCGTCACCGATGACGGGGGGGAAACGGACCTGGACCTGGGCCACTACGAGCGCTTTATAGATTCCAACCTTACCAAGTATAACAATGTAACCACGGGGAAAATATACTGGTCGGTTAT
>PWVN01000094.1 GCA_003561835.1 Syntrophomonadaceae bacterium | reverse complement strand
CTGCTCCTGCCCGTCCTGGACGGAGGGTCCTCCCAGATGGCCCAGTATGGGATCATTTATGTGAGCGCCCACCTGGGCTACCTGGGTTCGCCGGTGCACCTGTGCACTTATCTGACGACGGAGTACTTCAAAGCTCCCCTTTTCCAGGTGGTCCTGCAGGTTAACCTCCTGGGGATTCCCACCCTGGTGTCGGCTGTAGCCCTCAGCCTTTTCTTCTAGGAAAGCAAAAACTTTTACCCGGGAAGAGGAGGCTCTTCCAGAAAGCGGGCCTGCTCCGGAAGTTCTTTGCCGGGGCTTTTTTGTTGTACGGTAGAGTTTGCTTCAAGGCACCGGGATGCCCCGTTCCTCCATGACCTTCAGGAAATCTCCATAGGAGGTGATCCCTTTTACCAGGGAGAGGAACTCGGCCGCCGAGGATGTCTCGAGCCGCAGTTTCGCCAGGGCAGGCCCAATATTATCGATGGCCGTCGGGGTATCGGCATAGCTGCCGTAGAAGGCGAAGTAGGCCTGATTTAGGCGGCGGTGGCTGTAGCCTTCCTGGAGAAGGCGCTGGCGCCGCTCTTCCATATAGCTTTCTGCACCGGCGATGTCTCCCTCTTCCAGGAGGCGGGCCGCTTCCAGGTAGGTCTCCCGCATGAAGGAGGAGAAGACAAACCCCTCCTCTTCCCGTTCCCCCTCCTCCCCGGGGACCTGTTCAGGCCTTTGGGCCAGGTCCAGCAGGTACTCCCTGTAGGCCTCCTCCAGTTCGGCCCCCTGGCCGGGGGCGTAAAAGCGCTCATAGACCCGGTCTCCCAGTTCCCGGCCCAGCATGTTGGCGATGGTCTCATTGATGGTGCGTATCCGACCCCCCTGCAGGTAGGCCCGTCCCAGGGGGGAGGCGATATAGAGGTACTGGTGCAGCCACTCGTGGACGCTGAGTTCCAGCAGCCGGGTCAGGCTTCCCCGGTGGTAGATCTGGGCCGGGTAGAAGACGGCCAGGCCGCCCACGGGCACTACCAGGGCTGCCAGGTCCGGGTTCTCTCCTTCCACCCGCCTCTCAATGGCTTCCTGTTCCTTCAGGGAAAGGTCCCTGCCCAGGAGCCTGGTGTATTCCAGACGGATTTCTTCCCGGGGTGAGGTGACCAGGATGTAGTAGGATTTGGCGAAGACGAAACCGGGCGGCGGCAGAACCCGCCCCCCCAGGAGGAGCAGCCCCTCTTCCCGGATAATGGCCGCCACCTGCTGCTCCACCACCGCCTCCGCATAGGGACGGACGGCATCCAGGTCCGTCCCTGCTGCCTCAAGCTTTCCTTCCAGGTCCGCCGCGGCACGGTTCCCCCGGGCCCTTTCCCGCTGCAGCTGGGAGGCCAGCCGGCGGTACTCCTGGTTTAACCGGACATAGTCCTCCACATAGGTTGTATCCGCAGCCTGAGGGTACTGGCCCTGCAGCCTGCGGGTGAGCTGCCAGTAGATCTTTTGTGCGGTAGGGGGGAAGGTCTCCCGGATAACCGGCAGCACATCGTGGCGGATGTTCCGGGCCCCGGGAAGCAGCAGCAGGGCTGCGGGGATGAAAATGATTAATGCAAAAAGGAGTATCACGAGTTTCTTTTTGATGGCTGTTCTCCGCCTTTCTTGGCTTGTCCCTCAAGATTTCGGCAAAACCCCGGTGGAATCCTCCTTCCGGGGTTCAATCCTCGCTCACGAAGACAGGACTGCTGTACAGATAGTCGGCGCCGGCAGCATAGAGCCAGTAAAACTGCCGTCCCCCGGGAAAGGTGAGGGTGTCCTGCCAGCGGAGGATCTGACCCGGGAGAAAGAACCCCCCCCGGCGAAAAAGGATCTCCTCCAGGTTACCGCGCATCACATACACATGGGTCGGGCCCCGGCTGGCCGGCTGGAATTCCACCTGCAGGGACAGCCTGGCGCCGGCGGGCACCTTGCGAAGGAGAGAACCCACCTCCCTGCCTTCCAGCCGGAAGAACCCCAGGGACCCCCGGCGGCTGGCCACCACCCGGCCTGCAAAGAGGGATTGGTCCACGGCTTTCTTGCGGCCCGGGTAGTCCAGTTCATCCCAATTGGCGGTCAGGCGGGTCCAGGTAACATAACCCCGCAGGGGTTCAAACCAATAGCCGTGCCAGTCCGTTCCCGTCAGGGGGGAGGGGAAATCTCCCCGGGCCAGGGCCCGGTCCTGGTGCCGCAGAATTTCTTTTCGCCACAACCAGGAGGGGCCGCCGGCCAAACCAAAGGAGAGCTGGACGGGGCCGCTCATGACCTCCATGCCCCGATGCCCGAAGACGGAAAAATCTTTCCACCTGTAAATTCCCAGGGGATGAGAAATGGCGGGAAAGGAGGGGGCAGAAGGCTCCTTCCCCCTGGCGGCATCCACCATCTCTTGAGGGCCGCGGCTGTTCTCCTCCAGGCCGGCTATGCTCCTGTTGGTACCGAAGACCAGCAGGTGCCCCTTTTCGTCGCCCGGGGTGCCGGCAGCGGTTTCCACCCCTGGAAACAGGGAGATCTTTTCTCCGGAATTTTTTAAGACCTCCCGGCTGTACTCCTGCCAGTCATCGTCCAGCAGTTTCTTTGTATGGTGCCCGTCAGATAGGTAGATGAACCGGTAACCCCGTTCCTGCATCAGGCGCCTCAACTGGGAGAGGGAGCGCTGCCCATCGGAGTAAAGGGAGTGGATATGCAGGTCCCCACCGACCCACTGCTGGCTTGCAGGGTAACCGGGAAGGGAATTCACCGTAATGGAGAGCTCAAAACCACAGGAGTTCTTGAACCGGTCCCGGAAGCGGACTTCCAAGAGGAATGTATCCCCTTCTCTTGAATCGCAGAGGGACGCAGGCAGCGTCATCTCGTTGCTGCTTTTTTGCAGGGCAGCTACTTTCCCGGCCAGCAGGGAGAGCTTGTTGTTGAAGCCTGAAAAGCGGCCCAGGGCCACCAGGGAGATTCTCTGCCCCTTTTCCGAGAGCAGGCGGGTCTGCTGCCACTCCCTCACTTCTTCCCCGGGCAGGTACCGGCCCACAGGCACGACAGGCAGCCCCCGGAAACTACCTTCCTGGAAGCGCACCTTCTCCCGGGGCAGGGGCCTGCCCTGCACCTTTATCTCTTCCAGGGAGACAACAGAGGTTTTGCTGCCGGTGCTGATCAGGGAAAAGGGGATATGCCAGTACTCTTCCCCCGGGGAAAAGCGGTCCTCCGAGGCGGCGATGGCCAGGAGCTTTGTGATTTGGGACATGAAAATGCACCACCCTTCCCGGACGGTTCGCTCAATGTTGACTCAAGCCACCTAACACCAGTCTATTGTCGGCGCCGCTAAAGGTTCCCCTTTCGAAGGGGACCCCGGGTTTTTAAGGAAACTTAACAGGCCCTGGCCCGGGGGCCAGGAACTAATCTGGTAAAAGTCCGTCTAAACAGACAAAACAAGTTGGAGGGTTGCCCGTATGAAGAAGACGCTGGTGCTGGTGCTGTTCCTCTCCCTCTCCCTCATGGTTTTCACAGGCTGCAGCCAGGAAAGAGGCAAGGGGGATGACCTCGAGTTCGAGTTCGACTTTTCCGATGGCGACAAGGGCTGGGAAGGGGACTTTACAGACTATCCGGTGGATTACGAAGAGGATATCTATGAACTGGACCAGGGCCTTAGGGAGCTGCCGGCGGAACTGGGAAGAAACGGGAAAAAGGGCTATATGCTGCAGGGGCACAACCGCAGCGACGACCTCTTTATGTACATGAAAAAACAGCTGACGGGCTTACAGCCTGACACCCTTTACGCCATCATCATAGAGGTTGAGTTTGCCACCGACGCCCCCGCCGGGGCCGTCGGGATCGGTGGGCCTCCCGGAGAAGCCCTCTTCGTCAAGGTGGGTGCCTCCACGGAGGAGCCGGTGCCGGTAGAAGGGGAATTCGGCGGCGGTCCCTACTACCAGCTGAACGTGGATAAAGGCAGTCAGAGCGAAGGTGGCCAAAACGCCGTCGTGGTGGGGGACGGAGCGAAACTGGAAAACGATGAGTTCGACGTCTATGAACTGAAAGTGCTGGACAACAGCAGCGAACCCCTGGAAATCAAATCCGATGCCGACGGCAACCTGTGGGTCTTTGTAGGCACCGATTCCGGCTTTGAAGGGAAGACCGTCCTTTACTACACCGCCGTAAACGTTGCCCTGGCGGAAAAATAAGGTTTATCCGGATGGGGGATCCCTACCCAAAAAGCAGCAGGTATAAAATACTTGCTGCTCTCTGATTAAAAAAACCCTTCCCGCTAGGGGATCAGCGGAAAGGGTTTTTGGTAAATAGAGAGAATACCTTCTTAAGAAATTGAAGATGCCCGAATTTTTCCGGATCCTGCGGATCGGTTCAATTGAGCCGTCTGCAAAAATATTTTCCACAGGAGAGCAGTGTATGGCCTTTTTTCTCTCAAAGGAAGACGTGGTGTCCGAGGTTGAGAAAGGGAAATACAGGGGGGATGGGGTTCAGAGCAGCAGAGATTTGCTGCACCGGGATGAAGATCAAAATCCCTTTGGTTACAGGTGGAAAAAGAGGTCGTTCCTCTACCTGGGCATCAAGGTCTTCATTTCCTTTATAGCCGTCCTCCTGTGTACCGCCGCATTAACCTGGCTTTTCCCGGATGGCAGGGGTGCAGGGAGCAGGTATTTCCGGGAAGTCAGCGATAGACTCAAGTCAGGAACCCAGACCGTGCCCAAATGGGCAGCCCAGCCTGGCGGGCAGGCAGCGATCAAACTTGAGGAAGCTGCGGCACGGGTCCCCTTTACCCTCAAGTTT
>PWVN01000097.1 GCA_003561835.1 Syntrophomonadaceae bacterium | reverse complement strand
GCCGGCGGCTTCCAGGGCCTGGCCCACCATGATCCCACAGGCGATGAAGGTGACATCGTCCCCGTCCCGGAGGATTTCTCCCCGGCCCAGTTCGAAGGGGCTGTCCGGGTCGGTGACCATGGGGACCTTGGGCCGCCCCAGGCGGATGTAGAGGGGGCCTTTGATCTTCAGGGCACCGGCCACCACCTTGGCCGTCTCCCGGCCGTCGGCGGGGACTACCACCTGCATGTTGGGCAGGACCCGCATGAGGGCGATATCCTCCAGGGACTGGTGGGAGGCACCGTCCTCCCCCACCGTAAGGCCCGAGTGGGTGGCGGCGATGCGCACATCCAGGGCAGGATAGGCGATGGAATTGCGAATCTGGTCGTAGGCCCGGCCCGTGGCGAAGACAGCGAAGGTGCTGGCGAAGGGGATGTAGCCGCTGACGGCAAAACCCGCCGCCGTTCCCATCATGTCCGCCTCGGCGATGCCCATGTTGAAAAAACGCTCTGGATATTTCTCGGCAAATTTTATGGTTTTGGTGGACTTGGACAGGTCTGCATCCAGGACCACCACTTTGGGATTTTCCGCTCCCAGTCTGACCAGGGCCTCGCCGTAGGCGTCCCGGGTTGCCTGGGTTTGAGCAGCTTCTGTCATTTTTGACCCTCCTTTGCGGCCTCAAGTTCCTGCAGGGCCTGCTCCCTCTGCTCCGGGCTGGGGGCGCTGCCGTGCCAATCCACCTGGCCCTCCATGAAGCAGACTCCCTTGCCCTTCAACGTATGAGCCACGATCATGACGGGTTTCCCCTCCACGTCCCGGGCCTCATCCAGGGCGGCGGCGATGGCCTCCAGGTCGTGGCCGTCCACCTCCAGGACATGCCAGCCGAAGGCCTGCCACTTGTCGACGATGGGTTCCACGCCCTTCACCTGGCTGGTGGGGCCGTCGATCTGGAGCCCGTTGTTGTCCACGAAGGCCACCAGGTTGTCCAGGCGGTAGTGGGCTGCCGTCATGGCGGCTTCCCACACCTGCCCTTCCTGGATTTCCCCGTCCCCCAGAAGGACGTAAACCCGGCTGCGGGACCCGGACAGGCGGGCGGCCAGGGCCATGCCGTTGGCCACCGAGAGGCCCTGCCCCAGGGACCCGGTGGAGATTTCCACCCCCGGCAGCTTACGCATGTCGGGGTGTCCCTGGAGGGGGGAACCCAGGCGGCGCAGGGTCTCCAGGAGCTGGCGCCGGAAGTAGCCCCGGGCAGCCAGGACGGCGTAGAGGGCGGGAGCGGCGTGCCCCTTGCTCAAAACGAAACGGTCCCGGCCCGGGGCGCCGGGCATTTCCGGGTTGATGCGCATCTCCCGGAAAAAAAGGACCGTCAGGATGTCGACGATGGACAGGGAACCCCCGGGATGACCGGAGCCGGCGGCACAGGTCATCTTGATGATGTCCCGGCGTAGGGATAGGGCTGTTTCTTTCAGCTCCGCGATATTTGGCATATAAGATCCACCTCCATTAGATAGTAGGGTTGCCGCCGAGTTTTGAAAAAGCAGGGTTTCCGCGGGTGCCCCGCGGCTCAGCGGAAGGCGGGCCGTAAAGGCCTATCTTTACCCGGACGGATCAGCGGAAAGCGGGCTGTAAAGGCCTGCTGCCTTTACCCCGGCGGGCCGCCCGGATCAGGGGCTAGCGCACGCGAAACCCTTCCCCCAGGACCTCGCTGACGTTGCTGATGACCACGAAGGCCGCGGGGTCGCTGCTGTGGACGATGGCCTTCAGCCGGGAGACCTCCTGCTGGCTCAGGACCACCAGCAGGGTCATCCGCTCTTCCCCGGTATAGGCTCCCTGGGCCGGGATTTCCGTGGCCCCCCGTTCCAATTCCGTCAGGACCCGGGCGGCGATTTCCCGGGTATTGTCGGAGATGATGAGAGCCGCCTTGGAGAAGCTCAACCCCTCCTGGACCATATCCGTCACCTTGCTGGAGACGAAGAGGGCCAGGAGGGCATAGAGGGCCACCTCCGGGTCCAGGAAGATGAGGGCCAGGGCGATGACCACAAAATCCACGATGAGAAAACTCTGTCCGATGGTGAGCCCGAAATAGTGATTGATGATGCGGGCTGCCAGGCCCGTACCCCCGGAGGAGCCCTGGGCCCGGAAGACGATGCCGACGCCGATGCCGACCAGGATGCCCCCGTAGATGCTGGCCAGGAGCAGGTCCGTGGTGAGGGGGCGCAGGAAAGCCAGGAGTTCGATGCTGATGGAGAGGAAGGAGGCGCCGATGAGGGAGTTGATGACAAAGCGGCGGCCGATGATGCGCCAGGATAGGAGGAGGAGGGGCACATTGGCGGCGAAGATGGTCAACCCCACCGGAATATCGAATAAGTGCAGGAGAATGATCCCCAGGCCGCTGATGCCGCCGGCGGCGATGCGGTTGGGGATCAAGAAAACATTGAAGGCCGCGGCCATGACCAAAATCCCCACCAGGAGCCAGAAGGTGTCCTGGACCGTCCTCTTCGTCAGGTCTTTCATGGTATGACCATCCTTTATCTGGAAAATCTGTGCTATTTCAAGCCATGCCGGAGATAGGCATCCATAAACCCATCCAGGTCCCCGTCCAGGACCCCCTGGACGTTCCCCACCTCCACCTGGGTCCGGTGGTCCTTGGCCATGGTATAGGGATGGAGGACATAGGAGCGGATCTGGCTGCCCCAGGCGATCTCCTTCTGCTCCCCCCGCAGCTGCCGAACGGATTCTTCCTGCTCCTGCTGATATTTATCCGCCAGGCGGGCCCTCAGGATCCGCATGGCCCGGTCCCGGTTGCTGTGCTGGGAGCGCTCGTTTTGGCAGGTAACCACAATCCCCGTGGGCAGGTGGGTGATGCGCACGGCGGAATCCGTGGTGTTCACATGCTGTCCCCCGGCCCCCTTGGAGCGGAAGGTGTCGATCTTCAGCTCATCGGGGTTGATGGCCACCTCCTGGGATTCTTCCACTTCGGGGAGGACATCCACCGAGGCAAAGGAGGTATGGCGGCGGCCCCCCGTGTCGAAGGGGGAGATGCGGACCAGACGGTGCACACCCCGTTCCGACCGCAGGTACCCGTAGGCGTAGGGGCCCTTGACCAGGAGGGTGACGCTCTTGATGCCCGCCTCGTCCCCGGGGAGCTGGTCCAGGATTTCCACCTCGAACCTGCGCTTTTCCGCCCAGCGGTTGTACATGCGCAGGAGCATCTCCGTCCAGTCCTGGGATTCGGTGCCGCCGGCCCCCGGGTGGAGGGCCAGGATGGCATTGTTGGCATCGTATTTCCCCTGGAGCATCAGGGACAGGGACAGGGAGTCGAAGTCCCGGCGCAGGCGGCGGCTGATCTTTTGGGCCTCCCGCAGGGCCTCTTCGTCCTCTTCCTCTTCCCCCAGCTCCAGGAGGACTTCCACTTCCGAGAGCCTCTCCTCCAGGTCAAGCACAGAATCAATCCGCCCCCGGAGAAAATTCATGCGGGAAATGACCTCCTGGGCCTTCTCCCGGTCCTCCCAGAAGTCCGGCGCCCCGGCCATCTCCTCTTTTTTCTTTAACTCGGCCTCCAGGTTGGAGAGGTCAAAGAGACACCCTCATTTCCTCTAATCTGGGGCCGAACTCCCCTAAAAACTCCTTCAGTTCCGTCAGCACTTCCATTCCCCCTAAATTCATTTTGGTGGGACAGAGGGACAGGGACCTTGTCCCATCTCCTCCTTCTGGCTGCAGGGAATTGAAACCGAGCCCTTGGATTTGCTTCAATCAAAGGTGCGCAGGGGCTTCGGGCATTACAGCGGCAGCTGTTTGACGAGCGCAGCGAGGAGTTGCTGCCGCTGGCCCAAAGGACCGAGCACCTACCTCCATCTCCCGCAAATCCGGGCGAGGTTTCATCCCTGCAGCCCCACTACCCGCAGCACTTCTTGTACTTCTTGCCGCTGCCGCAGGGGCAGGGGTCGTTCCGCCCCACCTTGTTCTCCACCCGGCGGGGCTCCTGGCGGGGCTTTTGGGCTTCCCCGCCCCCCAGCTGGGCCACCTTTTCCTGGTTGGCCAGGGCAGCCTGGCTCACGTTCACCACGGACCGCCGCTGGGGGCTGTCGATGACCTGGACCCGGTAGATGAGCCGGGCCACGTCTTCCCGGATGGCGGCGATCATGCTGTTGAACTCCTCATAGGCTTCCTTTTTGTACTCCATGAGGGGTGGGCGCTGGCCGTAGGCCCTCAGGCCGATCCCCTGGCGCAGGTTGTCCATGACATCGATGTGGTTCATCCACTTGCTGTCCACCACCCGCAGGAGGATAACCCGTTCCAGCTCCCGCAGGGTTTCCGTCCCCAGTTCCTGCTCCCGGCGCCGGTACTGGTCCAGGGCCTTATCCAGGAGGAGCTCCCGGATATCCTCCCGCTCCAGTTCCTCCAGGCTTTTGACGGGCAGGGAGCCCGGCGGCAGGAAAAACTCCGCTGCCGTATCCAGAAGGCCCTGCAGGTCCCATTCCTCGGGATAGATGCCGGGGTCGCAGTAAGAGTCGAGGAAACCTTCGATCACATCCTGGATCATGCCCTGAACGGTGCTCTGGACATCTTCCCCCTCCAGAACCCGGCGCCGCTGCTCGTAGATGACCTCCCGCTGCTGGTTCATAACGTCGTCGTACTCCAGGACGTGCTTGCGAATGTCGAAGTTGCGGGCTTCCACCTTCTTCTGTGCATTTTCAATGGCCTTGCTGATCATGGGGTGGTCGATGGGGATCTCCTCCTCCACCCCCAGTTTGTCCATAATATTGTAAACCATTTCGCCCCCGAAGAGGCGCATC
>PWVN01000257.1 GCA_003561835.1 Syntrophomonadaceae bacterium | reverse complement strand
CTCCTTCAGGGATTGGGGGCCCGGAAGGTGCAGTTCCACTTTCAGCAGGCCGATGTGCATGGCCCTTTACTCCGCCTGGGTCTTTTCCATGGTGAAGGCTTGGACGATATCCCCCTCCTCCAGGTCGTTGAACTTCTCCAGGGTCAGGCCGCAGTCATAGCCGCCGGCCACTTCCCGGACATCGTCCTTGAAGCGCTTCAGGGATGAAAGGGCCCCTTCGTGGATGACGACCCCGTCCCGAACCACCCGGACTTTGGACTGGCGGGTGAGCTTCCCTTCCTGGACATGGCAGCCGGCCACGGTGCCGATCTTGGAAACCTTGAATATCTGGCGAATTTCCGCCTGCCCCTGGGCCACCTCTTTGAACTCGGGAGCCAGCATTCCCTTGAGGGCCTTCTTGACCTCGTCGATGGCCTCATAGATCACCCGGTAGAGGCGGATGTCCACTTCTTCCCGTTCCGCCAGCTTCCGAACATTGGTGGGAGGCAGCACGTTGTAACCGATGATGATGGCATCGGAAGCGGAGGCCAGCATAACATCGGACTCGGTGACGGCCCCCACGCCGCTGTGGATGATTCTTAAGCGCACTTCCCCGTTGTCCAGCTTCAGGAGGGATTCCTGCAGGGCCTCCGCGGAACCGTGGACATCGGCTTTGAGGATCAGGTTCAGCTCCTGCATCTCGCCTTCCTTGATGCGGGAAAAGAGGTCCTCCAGGGTTACCTTCTGCCTTCTGTGGAGTTCATACTCCCGCTTTTTCTCCATCCGCTTGGTGGCGATCTGGCGAGCCAGTCGTTCATCTTCCACCGCCTGCATGAAGTCGCCGGCTTCGGGGACCTCCGGGAGGCCCAGGACTTCCACCGGGGTGGAGGGGGTGGCCTTTTTGAGACGCTTGCCCTTGTCGTCGGCCATAGCCCGGACGCGGCCGGCGATGTTGCCGCAGATGATGGGGTCGCCAATTTTCAGGGTGCCGTCAGAGATGAGGACAGTGGTGACCACGCCCCGCCCCTTGTCCAGTTTGGCCTCGATGACGGTCCCCTGGGCCTTCTTCTGGGGGTTGGCCTTGAGCTCCGCCATCTCCGACAGAAGCAGGACCATCTCCAGGAGTTCTTTCAAGCCTTCCCGCTTCAGGGCCGAAACATGCACGAAGATGGTCTCGCCGCCCCAGTCTTCCGGCACCAGGCCGAACTCGGAGAGCTGCTGCTTCACGCGGTCCGGGTTGGCGTTTTCCTTGTCTACCTTATTGATGGCCACCATCATCAGGACCCCCGCCGCCTTGGCGTGGTTTAAGGCCTCCACCGTCTGGGGCATGACCCCGTCGTCGGCGGCCACCACCAGGATGACGATGTCCGTGGCCTTGGCGCCCCGGGCCCGCATGGCGGTAAAGGCCTCGTGGCCGGGGGTATCCAGGAAGGTAACCTTCCTGCCGGAGACGTTGACCTGATAGGCGCCGATGTGCTGGGTGATGCCGCCGGCTTCCTGGGCCGTGACATTGGACTCCCGGACGGCGTCCAGGAGGGAAGTTTTGCCGTGGTCCACATGGCCCAGGACGGTGACCACCGGGGGCCGGGTCTTCAGGTTCTGGGGGTCATCCTCTTCCTGGGCCAGGGAGGAGAGGAGTTCCGCCTCTTTGGGGTCCTCCCGGGCCTCCAGGTTCACGTCGAATTCCTCGGCGATGAGATTAATGACATCAAACTCCAGGGGCTCGTTGATGGTGACCATAACTCCCAGCTCCACCAGGCGGGTGAGGATGTCCGTGGTGTTCACCTGCATGATTTCCGACAGGGCCCTGGGCGTAATTTTGCCTTCAATGATAATTTTTTCCTTCTGCTGCTGGCGGGATCTCTTTTCCGCATCCCGCTCGGCCCGGCGGGCCTTGCGGCTTTTGACCGGCTCCCTCTTGGGCCGCGGCGGCGGGGCCGCCCGCTTGCGCCTGGGAGGGGCGGCGGCCTTGGGCTTCTCCTTCGCCTTCTCCGCCTTGGGGGGCTCCACCTTTTTCTCCTCCGCCTTCGGCTCATCCTCGAGGATCAGGTCCTCTCCCCGGAGCTGGGCCTTGATGCGGAGAGCACTCTTCTCTTCGATGGTGCTCATGTGGTTCTTAACTTCCACGCCAATACCCGCCAGAAGCTCGATGATACGCTTGCTGGGGATATCCAGTTCTTTGGCCAGTTCATAAACCCTTAACTTGCTCAATTCGAACACCTCCAATATCTGTCCCTTTACATAGGATCGCTGACCTCTCTTGCTTTCATTTTTTTAAGCATATTCCTGGCAAAGGCTTCGTCAGCTACGGCCACCACCGCCCGGGGGCCCTTGCCCAGGGCTTTTCCCAGCCTTTCCATGGGGCCGATTTCCCGGACGGGAACGCCGTAAAACTTCCCCTTGTCCTGGAAAACTTTTTTTGTATTTCCAGAGGCATCCGCTGCCAGGAGGATGAGATGGGCCCTGCCCCGCTGAAGGAGTCTCAGGGACTGGTCCTGTCCCACCGTCAGCTTGCCCGCCCGCAGGGCCAATCCCAGGAGCCCGTAGATGGGGCTATTCATGGGCCTTAAAGCTCCCGTGCAGCTCCTCGAGGACCTCCCGGGAGATGAGCTGCTGCAGGCTTTTCTCCAGGCGTTTCTTCTTTATGGCCGCTTCCAGGCATTCCCGGAGGGGGCAGATGTAGGCTCCCCGGCCCGCCTTCTTGCCCGTGGCATCCAGGACGATGTCCCCCTCGGGGGTTCTGACAATCCGGACCAGTTCTCGTTTGTTCTTCTTTTCCTGGCAGCCCACGCACATCCTGAGAGGTATTTTGCGGGGTTTTTTCACCTCAAAGAACCCTCCTTCCTGGGGAATCCAATCGGTCCTATGCCTCTTTTTCTTCTTCCCTGGGTTCTTCCGTTTCTTCTTCTCCGGATTCTTCCGTTTCTTCTTCCAGTCCTTCGCCAACCGTTTCTTCTTCCGGTTCTGCATCTGTATCCTCTTCTGCTTCGCCGGTTCCCCCGGCCGCGATATCCACGGGTTCAGCGGCCGTTTCTTCCGGCGCTTCTACGGCCGTGTCTTCCACCGCGTCTTCCGGTGTTTCTCCAGCCTTCTGCAGCATGTCCCCCTCCAGGAGCTTTAGGGTCTTCTGTCGTTCGGCCAGCTGGGACTCGCTGACGATGTCCACCTTCCAGCCGGTGAGCTTGGCCGCCAGCCGGGCGTTCTGCCCTTCCTTGCCGATGGCCAGGGACAGCTGGTAATCCGGTACCACCACGTTGGCGATTTTCCCCTCTTCCTTGATCTTAACGGAAACCACCTTGGCGGGGCTCAGGGCATGGGCCACGAAAACCTCCGGGCTTTCATCCCATTTGACGATGTCGATCTTCTCTCCCCTGAGCTCACTGACCACCATCTGGACCCGGGAACCCTTGGGGCCCACGCAGGCCCCCACCGGGTCCACGTCGGGGTTTTTGGAGTAGACAGCCAGTTTGGAGCGGTGGCCCGCTTCCCGGGCCAGGCCCTTGATCTCCACCACACCGTTATATATCTCCGGTACTTCCAGCTCGAAGAGGCGCTTCAAGAGGCCGGGGTGGGTTCGGCTCAAGAGGATCTGGGGGCCCTTAGTGGTCTTCTTGACCTCGCTGATGTAGGTCTTGATGCGGTCTCCCTGCTTGTAGGCCTCCCCGGACATCTGCTCCGCCGGGGGGAGGATGGCCTCCGCCCGGCCCAGGTCCACCACCACATTGCGTTGGTCAGACCGCTGCACGATTCCCGTGATGATGTCCTGCTGCCTGTCCACGTAATCCTCGTAGATCAATTCCCGTTCCGCTTCCCGGATCCGCTGGATAACCACCTGCTTCGCCGTCTGAGCGGCGATGCGGCCAAAGTTCTTCGGTGTCACTTCCCTTTCCAGCACATCCCCCGCCTGGTAGCCGGAGTCTACGGCCCTGGCCTCCTCCAGGGAGATTTCCTGAACGGGGTTTTCTACCTGCTCCACTACCGCCAGGCGGGTGTAAACCTTGATCTCTCCCGTTTCCGGTGCCAGGTCTACCCGGACGTTGCTGCCGGCGGTGAAATTTCTTTTATATGCGGAGATCAGTGCAGCCTCAATGGCCTCCAGCAAGGTCTCCTTGCTGATTCCCTTTCCCTTCTCGATGGCTTCCAGGGCTGCCAAAAATTCCTGATTCAATTACCTTCCTCCTCTCTTTATGAAATTTTAAAACCGGAAAACCAGGTGAGCTTTGGAAATCCTGTCCAGGGGGATGGCCACTTCCTCCCCCGCAACCTCCAGGAGCAGTTCCTCCCCCTGCAGGCCCCGGAGGACCCCCTCCAGCTTCTTGCTGCCCCGGATGATGGGGGCATAGGTATAGACCCGGGCCTCCCGGCCCGCAAACCGCTCATAGTCGGCCCGCTTCTTCAGGGGGCGTTCCACCCCGGGAGAGGAAACCTCCAGGTTGTAGGAGCCCTCGATGGGGTCCTTTTCATCCAGGTACCCGTCCAGGGCCTTGTTGACCTTCTCGCAGTCCGCCAGCTGGATGCCGCCGGGCTTATCGATGGTCACCCGGAGGACCCTGCGGCCCTGCTCCCGAAGGAACTCCCCCTCCACCAGTTCGTACTCCTCCAGCCGGTGGAGAGAAAAGGCCTCCTCGATGATCCGCGTCAAACCCTTGCGATCCATAACCTTCCCTGCCATTTCCTAAGATTAAAGAGTGGGAGATTGCCCACTCTTTAGAAAAAGCGCCACATTTTTTCCAAAGCTATTTTACCACATTCCCCACCCCGATGCAAGAAATCCCCCCAAATCAAGGGCAAGCGGGGACAATCCATTCAAGTTCCGGGGACGGT
>PWVN01000246.1 GCA_003561835.1 Syntrophomonadaceae bacterium | reverse complement strand
CGTTTGTCCTTGAGGCTTTCCGGTACGTCTTCATTTACGATGCGCTGGGCCAGGCCCTCGGCGATGGCCGTTTTCCCCACCCCCGGCTCGCCGATGAGGACCGGGTTGTTCTTGGTCCGGCGGGAGAGGACCTGGACGACCCGGCGGATCTCTTCATCCCGGCCGATGACCGGGTCCAACTTGCCCTGCCGGGCCCGCTCCGTCAGGTCATGGCCGTACTTCAGGAGGGCGTCATATTTGTCCTCCGGGTTTTGGTCGGTAACCTGCTGGCTGCCCCGGACCTGCTGCAGGGCCTGCATAACCCGGTCCGAGGTGGCGCCCTGGGCTTTCAAAAGCCTGCCGGCCTCGGATTCCGCCTGCAGTATCCCCAACAGCAGATGTTCGGTGCTCAAATAAAGGTCCTTCAGCCGCTCCGCCTCTTTCCAGGCGGCATTGATAACGGCATTCAGGGCCTGCCCCGCATAGACATCGCCTCCCCCCCCGTGGACCTGGGGCTGCCTCTTCAAGGCATCCTGCAGTTCCCGGGCCAGGCGGGACAGGTCCACTTCCAGGCCCCGTAATATGGTGGGAACGGTGCCCTCCTCCTGTTCCGTCAAGGAGAGAAGGAGATGCTCCGGTTTCAGCTCCTGGTGGTTATGGGACCGGGCCGATTCCTGGGCCCGCTGCAGGGCTTCCTGAGATTTAACCGTCAATTTGTCAAGTCTCACGTGAATCCCCCTTTCTGGAGTAACCCTCATTCTTGAGGTCAATGTATATATAACTAATATAAGTATAAAACTTGACAGTATCATTGTCAAGTAATCTTTTCTCCGGGTTTCCCCATCAATGTGTAGTATTCATTCTCCGGTTTCCCCACCATTGTCAGTTATTCTCTCCCGGTTACCCTCATAGCACCCCTCCCCGGTTTTGAGCATAGGAGTCGGCCAATTTATTTTGCCCCCTTACAGGATATTTTGGCCGGAAAGAAGAATTAATTGTAACAGGATAAATGGAGCTGTAAAAGCATAATCCTTTGGAAGGAGGGATAAGATGAAAGCATTGGTTTTAAAGGGAAAGGAACAGGTGGAACTGGTGGAAAAGCCCATGCCCGACCCGGGGCCGGGGCAGGCTTTGATAAAAGTGGCCTACTGCGGCATAGGCCCCCTGGATGTTCGCTCCTATCAAATGGGATTAAACCCGGGCATCGTTCTGGGGCATGAGTATTCGGGCACCATCACCCGTCTGGGGCCGGGAACCGTCCGCTGGCACAACGGCCAGAGGGTGGCCTCCAACAACGTCATGCAGTGCGGCTTCTGCCGGTTTTGTTTGGAAGGGAAGGACAATGTCTGCGCGGAAAACCGCATTTTGGGTGTGACGGTGGATGGAGCCCTGGCGGAATATCTGGTGGTTCCCGCCTCATCTCTCCACGAAATTCCCCATGAGGTATCCATTGAGGAAGCGGCCCTGGCAGAACAGGTGGCGGTAGCCCTGCATGCCGTGAAGCGGGCCGGTATCAAGCCCAAGGACCGGGTTCTGGTCCAGGGGGCCGGGGCCCTGGGGTTGATCACCCTGGATATGGCCCGGGCTCACGGGGCCAGAAACCTGATGGTTTCGGATATCGACAAGCAAAGGCTGGCCATCGCCCGGGAAAAGGGAGATGTAACCCCCATCAACCCAAAAGAAACCGATATGCCTGCCAGGGTCAAGGAATTGACGGAAGATTGGGGTGCGGATATTGTCTTTGACTGTGTGGGCCTTTCGGCCACCCTGGCCAGCAGCCTGAAGGTGGTGCGGCCCGGGGGCACCGTTTCCTACCTGCGGGCTACCCATATGAATGTCCAGGTGAATTTCGACGACCTGCTGGAGAGGGAAGTGGAAATCCAGAGTTCTCTGTATTCCACGGAGCGGGAATTCGAGGAGGCCCTGGGCTACCTGGAAAGCGGGGATGTGTCGGCGGAGCGCTACATCAGCCAGGTTATCAGCCTGGAGGAAGCGGCGAAATCGGGTTTTGCCGGGAAGGAAAAGGGCGGGAGTTTTTTAAAGAGCCTGGTGCAGTGCTAACGCAAGATTCCGCAATCCCCTGCGGCAGCAGATCTCGCAAATCGACCAGATACCTGATGCAGCTTTGTGCAGAGGGGCCTACAATTTGCCGGGCATGCTCATCTTGCTGAATATATAAAATTTTCAAACCTTGGCAGGAAAACCCCACTTTTACTAGAATATCTTTAGAGTAAAACTATATGTATTGGGAGGGATGCGATGAGCAGGGCCTAGAACCGGTTAAGGGATGTGAATACAATTTTAAATGGAGGTGTTTTTTTGGAAGCAATTATCAATTTTAATGACTGGCTCAACGGGATTGTCTGGGGACCGCCCTTCATGGTGCTGCTGATCGGTACGGGTCTTATTTTAACCATTCGCCTGGGATTCTTCCAGTTCACCCACCTGGGGTATTCCTGGAAGCAGACCTTCGGGCGCTTTTTCCGGAAAGAAGCCGAGGAGGAAGGCGGCGCCATCACGTCCTTCCAGGCCGTCAGCTCCGCCATGGCCGCCACCGTAGGGGTGGGAAACATCGCCGGCGTGAGCACGGCCCTCTTCCTGGGGGGCCCGGGGGCCGTCTTCTGGATGTGGATCTCGGCCCTGGTGGGGATGGCTACCAAGTTCGGCGAAGCCTCCCTGGGGGTGAAGTACCGCCATATCGATGAGGACGGGAACGTCCAGGGCGGGGTCATGTACTACATCGAGAAGGGCCTGGGGTCCAACTGGAAGTGGCTGGCCGTCGTCTATGCCTTCCTGGCCGGCATCGCCGCCCTGGGGATTGGCAACATGGTGCAGGCCAACACCATGGCGGCAGCTTTGAACCAAGGGTTTAACATCCCCTTCGCCGTTACCGGTGTCGCCGCCATCGTCCTGGTGGGGGCCGTGACCCTGGGGGGGATCAAGCGGATCGCCCTCACGGCGGAAAGAATCGTTCCCTTCATGACAGTGGTCTATGTATTTGGTGCCCTTATTATCCTGGTTCTGAACATTAACCGAATTCCCGCTGCCTTCAGCGACATCTTCTACTATGCCTTCAACCCCAGGGCCGGAGCCGGCGGGGTCATCGGCTGGACCATCGCCATGCGCTACGGGTTTGCCCGGGGGATCTTCTCCAACGAGGCCGGCCTGGGGGCTGCCTCCATCGTCCACGCCCAGGCCAAGAATACTCCCACCCGCCAGGGGATGTGGGGGATCTGGGAGGTCTTTATCGACACCATCGTGGTCTGCACCATGACGGCGCTGGTGGTCCTGGTGACGGGCGTCATCGACTCGGGGGCCACGGGAGCTGCCCTGGCTTCCTCCGCCTTCAGCACGGGCCTGCCGGGTCCAGGGGCCTACCTGGTCCTGATGGGGCTTACCCTCTTCTCCTATACCACCATGCTGACCTGGAACTTCTACGGGGAGAAGAGCTGGGAGTACCTCTTCGGCAAGGCCATCGTCTTGCCCTACCGCCTCATCTTCCTGGGCTTCCTCTTCGTGGGGGCCGTCGGTGGTCTGACCCTGATCTGGGATGTGGCCGATACCCTGAACGGCCTCATGGCCGCTCCCAACCTCATAGCCCTGCTGGCCTTGAGCGGCGTCCTGATGAAGGAGAAGAGCAGCCACATGTCCTTGATCAAGAAAAAGGATATATCGGCCTAGGTTTTCTCTTTCAGGTTAATTAGAAAGAAGAAAGGCCCCCTCCCAAAGGGAGGGGGCCTTTCCGCGGTAAAACCCGGGGTTTTGGCAGGCACCGACGGGTTTAGAGGTTCTCTCTCAAGTACTTTAGGATATCCCGGGCTGTGGGGGGGCAGCCGGGGATATGCGTGGCAAATCCCGAGGTACACTGCCCCACTCACAGAGAGGGGTGTTCTTCTCCTTGGAAATCCCGGCCCAGGTAGAATTTTTTCGGCAGCCTGGGCAGCAGGCCCTCTTCCTCCAGGCGCAGCAGGGCGTGGACCAGGGCGCCGTAACAGGGGGAGCAGGCGCTTCTTTCCACAATTTGCCGGGCCAGCTTCTTAACCCGGGGGGAAGGTTTCAGGCTCACAAGGGGCCGGTCTTCCCGCCGGTGTTCCACGACGGGGGTGCCGGCGGTCGTCAGCCGGCCAACCCCCAACTCCGCCGCCAGGAATAAATGCCGGATCTCTTCCGGCAGGAATCCCAGCAGACTGGCAGCGTAGGAGTCCACCAGGACCGGGTCCCTCCCTCCGATGATGCGGCCCATCTCCACAGGATTCCCGCCTTCCTCGTAGGTAAGGTCGCCCATGATGGCATCCACAACCACCAGGTCCGTCTTCACCAGTTTGTTCAGGAGGGCGATGGGTTTATGGAGGCCCAGGGAATGAAAACGCCTCTTTTCCCTGTCGGGGATAAGGCCCTTTAAATTTTTCAGGGCGCAGGTAAGGCGGGTCTGGCAGTGGGCCTTGAGGACAGGTATATTGACCAGGTAGTCCACCTCCAGGGCCCGGGCGCAGACGGAAATCTTCAGGCCTCCGGCCTTGAGGGTGCGGGCCCTGTCCTCTTTCAAGTCCACCAGGGGCACTCCATAGGCCCGGGACAGTTCCGAGTACCCGCAAAGGTCAAAGGCTTTCCGGGTGCTGTCCCCCACCCAGGAACTCTCCAGAATCAGGAGGTTCTCATACCCTTTTCCCTGAAAGTCCTCGATGATTCCTGCCACAACCTCCGGAGAGGTGGTGGCTCCCGAGGTGGAGGGTTTGGCCAGTACCAGGTTGGGCTTCAGGCCGATGAGGGCCTTCCTTTCCAGCCCCGTCTCGGGCTTCATGGCTCCAAGGAGTTCCAGGGTCAT
>PWVN01000116.1 GCA_003561835.1 Syntrophomonadaceae bacterium | reverse complement strand
TCACCATCACCTCCCAGAACCACGGATATGCGGTGGGGGAGGAAGGGTTGAAGGAACTGGACATCACAGTAACCCACCGGAGCCTCAATGACGGCACCATCGAGGGTTTGCGCCACAACCGGATCCCCTTCTTCAGTGTCCAGTACCACCCGGAGGCCTATCCCGGCCCCACCGACTCCCTCCATCTCTTTGACGAATTCAAAAAGATGATGCTTTAGCCCACTACGTGAGGAGGAAAATCATGCCGCTGGATAAAGACCTGAAAAAAGTTATGGTGATTGGCTCCGGGCCCATCATCATCGGACAGGCAGCCGAGTTTGACTACGCCGGGACCCAGGCCTGCCGCTCCTTGAAGGAAGAGGGCATCCAGGTGGTCCTGGTCAACAGCAACCCCGCCACCATCATGACGGATACCAATATGGCGGACCAGGTTTACATGGAACCATTAACGCCGGAATATATCGAAGCCATTATTTCCCGGGAAAGGCCCGACGGCCTCCTCCCCACCCTGGGGGGGCAGGTGGGCCTGAACATGGCCCTGGAACTCTCAAAACGGCAGGTCCTGGAACGCTACGGGGTAAGGCTTCTGGGCACCTCCCTGACGGCCATCCGCAAGGCGGAAGACCGGGAGATGTTCAGGGCCACCATGCAGGAAATCGGGGAGCCCATCCCCCAGAGCGCCATCGTCTCCACGGTGGCGGAAGCCGTGGACTTCGCCCGGGAGGCGGGTTTCCCCGTCATCGTCCGCCCCGCCTACACCCTGGGGGGGACGGGGGGCGGTTTCGCTGCCGACGAGGGGCAGCTGAAGGAAGCTGCCGCCAAGGGATTGAAGAGCAGCATCATCGGCCAGTGCCTCATCGAGGAGAGCGTGGCGGGCTGGAAGGAAATCGAATTTGAGGTCATGCGGGATTACCGGGACACCTGCATCTCCATCTGCAGCATGGAGAACGTGGACCCGGTGGGCATCCACACGGGGGACTCCATCGTGGTGGCCCCGGCCCAGACCCTGACGGACAAGGAATACCAGATGCTGCGGGGGGCCGCCCTGAAAATCATCCGCGCCCTGAAGATCGAGGGGGGCTGCAACGTCCAGTTCGCCATGGACACCGAAAGCTTTGCCTACCGGGTCATCGAGGTGAACCCCCGGGTCAGCCGCTCCAGCGCCCTGGCCTCCAAGGCCACGGGCTACCCCATCGCCAAGGTGGCCAGCAAGATCGCCGTGGGCTTTGCCCTGGATGAGATCCGCAACACGGTGACGGGCAAGACCTGGTCCTCCTTCGAGCCCAGCATCGACTATGTGGTCATGAAGGTGCCCCGCTGGCCCTTCGACAAGTTCGCCCTGGCAAAGCGCACCATCGGCACCCAGATGAAGGCCACGGGGGAAGTCATGGCCATGGACCGGACCTTCGAGGGGGCCCTGCTGAAGGCGGTCCGTTCCCTGGAAATCGGCCGGACCAGCCTGCTGGATCCCGCCCTGGCCGCTGTGAGCAGCCGGGAGCTCCTGGACCACCTGAAGGAAGCCAACGATCACCGCCTCTTCTTCCTGGCGGAAGCGATGCGCCGGGGGTACTCCCTCCTGGGGATCAACCACCTGACCCAGATGGACCCCTTTTTCCTGCAGAAGTTGAAGAATATCGTGGACATGGAAAAGGAGCTCCAGGGCTACCGGGGGATGCTGGCCCGGGTGCCGGCCAGGCTCCTGAAAAAGGCCAAAAAACAGGGCTTCCCCGATGACCTCATTGCCACCCTCCTGGAGGTGACGGAAGACGAGGTGCGCCGCTGCCGCAAGCAGCTGGGGATCAACCCCGTCTACAAGATGGTGGACACCTGCGGGGCCGAGTTCGAGGCCACCACCCCCTATTTTTACTCCACCTACGAAAGGGAAAACGAGGCCCTGCCGTCGAACCGGCGGAAAGTGGTAGTCCTGGGCTCGGGCCCCATCCGCATCGGCCAGGGAGTGGAGTTCGACTACTGTTCCGTCCATTCCGTCTGGGCCCTGAAGGAAGAGGGGGTGGAAGCCATCATCGTCAACAACAACCCGGAGACGGTGAGCACCGATTTCGATACCTCCGACCGCCTCTACTTCGAGCCCTTGACCCCAGAAGACGTCCTGAACATCCTGGAGCTGGAGGAGCCGGAAGGGGTCATCGCCCAGTTCGGCGGCCAGACAGCCATCAACCTGGTGGAACCCCTGGCCGCCGCCGGGGTGAACATCATTGGCACCAGCCCGGTGGATATCGACCGGGCCGAGGACCGGGACAAATTCGATATGCTGGTGGAGGAACTGGACATTCCCCGGCCGGCCGGAGGGAGCGCCACATCCCCGGAGCAAGCCCTGGCCATCGCCAGGCGAATCGGCTTCCCCGTGGTGGTCCGGCCTTCCTACGTACTGGGGGGCAGGGCCATGGAAATCGTCTACAGCCAAAAACATCTCAGGGAATATGTTACCTCCGCCGTCCAGGTGTCCCCCAACCACCCCGTGCTGGTGGACAAGTACCTGGAGGGACAGGAGTTGGAGGTGGACGCCGTCTGCGACGGCACCCATGTCCTGATCCCCGGAATCATGGAACATGTAGAAAAAGCGGGGATCCACTCGGGGGACAGCATCGCCATCTACCCGGCCCGGCTTAAGGAGTCGGTGGCGGCCAAGGTGGTGGATTACACCACGCGGCTGGCACAGGCCCTGCAGATTAAAGGCATCATCAACATCCAGTTCGTCTATTTCCAGGGGGAGCTCTTCATCCTGGAGGCCAACCCCCGTTCCAGCCGCACCGTCCCCTTCATGAGCAAGGTGACGGGCATCCCCATGGTGAAGCTGGCCACCCGGGCCGCCCTGGGCAGGAGCCTGCCCGAGATGGGCTACGCCGGGGGGCTCTGCCCGGAAATGCCCTTCGCCGCCGTCAAGGCCCCCGTCTTCTCCTTCGGAAAGCTGATGGAGCTGGAGACCTCCCTGGGGCCGGAGATGAAATCCACCGGCGAGGTCATCGGCATGGGCAAGTGCGTCCCGGAAGCCCTGCACAAGGCTCTGCTGGCCTCGGGCTGCTGCCTGAAGCCCCGGGGGAATATCCTGGCCACAGTGGCCGACCGGGACAAGGAAGAGGCCTACCCCCTCCTGGAAAACTTTCACCGCCTGGGTTTCAGCCTCTACGCCACCCGGGGCACGGCCCGGTACCTGCGGGAGCGGGGCCTGGCCGTCAAGGAAGTGGACAAGATCCGGGAAGGTTCCCCCCACATCGTGGACATTATCCGCGGGGGAGAAGTGGACCTGGTCATCAACACCCTGACCAAGGGCAAGGACCCGGAACGGGACGGCTTTCAAATCCGCAGGGCCGCAGCGGAGTACAACATCCCCTGCCTTACCTCCCTGGACACCGCCGGTTCCCTGCTGGAGGTCTGGACCCGGAAAAAGGAGGGGAAGGGAGAAGAAATTTGCTCCCTCCAGGAATACCTGGCCGCAGCCAGGGACTGATCCTTCGCGACCAAAATGATTTAAATAAGATGATGGAAAATTTAAAAAAAAGTTTTAGATTTTTTTTGTTACTTCCTGTAGCTTAATATCTATGATAGCAGTAGAAATAATAATTATTTTCTACTCCATTTTGGCCGGGAGGTGACAAAAATTTTGGCAACCGCAACGAAGAAGCCTCGCTACGAGGTGAACGTGAAAAAGGACTGGTGCAAAGGCTGCGGCATCTGCGTGAGCTTCTGTCCCAAGGGCATCCTGGCACTGAACGAAGAGGGCAAAGTATACGCAAAGGACCCGGAAAAATGCAGAGGGTGCGGTAACTGCGAGATCTACTGCCCCGATTTTGCAATTTCCCTGGGGAGGCTTAACAATGAGTCAGAGCGACAAAACAAAGTTAATGCAAGGTAACGAGGCCTGTGCCGAAGGGGCCCTGGCCGCCGGCGCCAGATTCTATGCCGGATACCCCATAACCCCATCCACCGAAATTGCGGAGATCGCCGCAAAAAGGCTTCCGGAGCTGGGAGGCAAGTTCATTCAGATGGAGGACGAAATCGCCGGCATGGCTGCCGTCATCGGCGCTTCCATCGGAGGAGTCAAATCCTTCACCGCCACCAGTGGACCGGGTTTTTCTTTGAAACAGGAGAATATTGGGTACGCCATCATGACGGAGGTCCCCTGCGTCATCATCGATGTCCAGCGCCTGGGCCCCAGCACCGGCGTGGCCACCGCCCCCGCCCAGGGGGACGTGATGCAGGCCCGCTGGGGAACCCACGGCGACCATCCGGTCATCGCCTTCTCCCCCTCCTCCGTCAAGGAAACCTTCGACCTGACCATCAAGGCCTTTAACATAAGCGAAAAACTGCGCCAGCCCGTCATCATCCTCCTGGATGAGGTGGTGGGCCACATGCGGGAGAAGATCACCATCCCCGACCCCTCGGAGATCGAGATTATCGACCGGGAAAAACCTTCCCCCGACGAACCCTACAAGCCCTACGCGGAAGACAGGGAGGTTTCGCCCTTTGGCGCCTTCGGGGACGGCTTCCTCTACAACATCACGGGGCTGGCCCATGACGAGACGGGCTTCCCCACCACCGATACCAACCGGGTCAGGAAGCTCCTGGACCGGCTCCACGGCAAGGTGGAAAACCACAGGGACGAAATCATCATCACGGAGGAACACCACCTGGAAGATGCGGAGCTGATCGTCTTCTGCTACGGCTGCAGCGCCCGCTCGGCGGAGCAAGCCGTCCGGGAAGCCCGGGAAGCGGGCCTCGCCGTGGGCTACCTACGAACCGCCACCATCTGGCCCTTCCCCAGGGAAAAAATCTCCTCCCTGGCCGGCAAGACGAAAACCTTCCT
>PWVN01000175.1 GCA_003561835.1 Syntrophomonadaceae bacterium | reverse complement strand
GTCCTGATCAACCAGGAGGAGCGGGCCCTCTTCACAGGGCCCCGGGTGTACCTGGAGGTGAGGGAGGGGGATATGATTGAAATCGACAGCCGGGACCCGGTGGAGCCCGTTACCGTCCGGGTGGTGCGGGCCAGTCCCCTCCTCAAAACCCCCCTGGTGGGCCAGAGTGTCACCACCTTCGGCACCAGCGAGATCCTGGGGTGGGTTACCCTGGATTAAATTTGGCGGGTACTTGTAAAAAACTCCATTTTATTATATGATTTTAAAAAAGCGATGAGGCGATGAGGATGTCTCCGGCGATACGGGGGATTCGGGGAGCCATTACTGTGGAGGAGAATTCGGCGGAGGAAATCCTGCAGGGTTCCTGGCAGCTGGTATCCCGGATGATGGAACTGAATCAGGTGCAGAGGGAGGACATAGCCAGCATCATCTTTTCCGTGACGGAAGACCTGGATGCGGCCTTTCCCGCCCAGGCCCTGCGGGGCCGGGGGTTTCAGTATGTTCCCCTCCTGGACTGCTGCGAGATTCCAGTGCCCGGTTCCCTGAAAAAGTGCATCCGCGTCCTCATGCATGTGAATACGGAAAAAACGCAGAAAGAAATTGTACATGCTTACCTGGGCGGTGCCGGGGGCCTGAGAAGTGACCTGATGCAGCCCTAATCTCACAGGCGGGGGGAGAAGAGGATCAAACCGACGGTAGCCATTGACGGCCCGGCAGGGGCGGGGAAAAGCACGGTGGCCAGGGGTGTGGCCAGAAAACTGGGCATCGCCTATCTGGATACGGGAGCCATGTACCGGGCCGTGACCTATGAAGCCTTGAAAGAAGGGGTGGACCTGCACAAGGACGAAGACCTGGGCAGGTTGGTCCAGGGCCTGGTTCTCGGGGTTGAGACCTCCCCGGCGGGGGAAACCCTGACCTACATAGACGGCAGGGACGTAACCCCTTATATCCGCACCCCGGAGATCAACCAAAACGTCTCCTTCGTGGCCGAATCTCCCTCGGTGCGCCGGGAACTGGTGAGAATCCAGAGGAAACTGGGGGAGCAGGGCGGCATCGTCATGGACGGCCGGGATATAGGCACCCGGGTCCTGCCGAAGGCCCCCTACAAGTTCTTCCTCACCGCTTCCCTGGGGGAGCGGGCCAAGCGGCGCTACCTGGAAATGAAGGACAAGGACCCCGGCCTCAAGGTTTTGGAGGTGGAACGGGACATCGCTCGCCGGGACCAAATCGATTCCAGCAGGAAGGTGGACCCTCTCAAGCAGGCCCCCGACAGCATCCTGGTGGACACCACGGACCTGACGGCGGAAGATGTCGTGGACCTGGTCATCGAGAAAATTCGGCAGCAAAGAAGAGGTTAACCATGCTCTACAGCATCCTTCGCTCCATCTTTCGCGGAGTATATGCCACAGTGATCCCCTGGAGGGTTGAGGGCCTGGAAAACATCCCCCGGGAGGGCCCCCTCATCATCTGTTCCAACCACATCAACTGGGCGGACCCCACGGTGGTGGGCAGCCTGGTGCGCCACCGGCGGGTGTATTTCATGGCCAAAGAGGAATTATTTAATTATATAGTTTTGGGGAATATTGTAAAGAGACTGGGTGCCTTTCCCGTCAAACGGGACAGCGCCGACCTGAGCACCATCAAGAGGGCCCTGGGACTTCTCAAGGAGGGGGAGTTCATCGGCCTCTTCCCCGAAGGGACCCGGAGCCATACGGGCCAGGTGGGGGAAGCCCTGCCGGGGGTGGCCCTCATCGCCCTGAAAAGCCGCGCCCCGGTGCTGCCGGTGGCCATCAAGGGCTCATACCTCCCCTTCCAAAGGCTCAAGGTCCGCGTCGGCACCCCCCTGAACCTGGAGAGGTATCACGGGGAGAAGGCCCGGCGGGAGCTCCTGGCCGGGATGAGCCGGGAGATCATGGCGGAGATCCGCCGGCTCCACGCCGGCATCTAGGAGGGTTCCCGTGGAGACGATTCTTGCCCGCCATGCGGGCTTCTGCAAAGGGGTAAAGGACGCGGTGGCGGCGGCCATGAAGGCAGCCGACCAGGCGGGGGGAAGCAAAATCTGCACCCTGGGGCCCCTGGTCCACAACCCCCAGGTGACGGAAAAACTGGCGGAGGCAGGGGTGCCTTCCTTCGACGGGGTGGAGGAAATCCCCCGGGGTTGGACCGTTATTCTCCGCACCCATGGAGCAGCTCCCCAGGTCCTGGCGGCCCTTAAGAAGAACCAGAACCCCGTCATCGACCTCACCTGCCCCATCGTCCGCCGGGTGCAGCAGGTGGCGGCAGAGGAAGCCCGTCAGGGGCGGCAGGTCCTCATCGTGGGGGACGGGGACCATCCGGAGGTTCTGGGAATCAAAGGCTGGGCCGGGGAAGGGGCCCGGGTGGTAGGCAGGGTGGAAGACCTTCCCGAAGACCTCCAGGAAAATGTCGTCATCGTGGTCCAAACCACTTATATCCCCCGGGAATTCGCCGAAATCACAAAAAAAATCCAGGAAAAGTACCCATGTGCCCGGGTTTATGATACAATATGTAAGTCCACAGTATTGCGCCAGGAGGAAGCGGTGAACCTGGCCCGTCAGGTGGATGCCATGCTGGTTATCGGCGGCAGCAGCAGCTCCAATACCCGTAAGCTGACCGAACTGTGCCGTGACATAGGAACAAAAACATATCAAATTGCCTCACCCGCTGAAGTCGATTCTCTCGGAGGGTGGGCAGAAATCGGGAAGGTGGGGGTAACTGCGGGAGCTTCCACGCCTGATTGGACGATAAAGGAGGTTATCGGGAAAATGGAAAACAAAGAACCGGAAGTGGTGCAGCAGGAGGGTGAAGAAGCCCGGCAGGAGAGCCAGGAAGTGGTGCAGCAGGAGGGTGAAGAAGCCCGGCAGGAGAGCCAGGAAGCGGTGCAGCCGGAGGGTGAAGAAGCCCGGCAGGAGGGCCAGGAAGCGGTGCAGCCGGAAGAGGAGGCCTTTCAGGGGGAAATGAAAGACTTCGACGTGGGCGACAAAGTGTCGGGGAAAGTGGTCCAGGTAAATGCGGAAGAAGTTCTCGTCGATATCGGCTACAAATCCGAAGGCATATTACCCCTTTCGGAGATTCACCTGATGCCCGGGGAATCCCTGGAAGATACGATAAAAACGGGAGATGTGGTGGAGGTACTGGTCAAGAAGATAGACGACGAAGAAGGGAAGGTCATCCTTTCCAAGAAGAGCCTGGACAAGAAGCTTATCTGGCACCAGCTGGAGAAAGCCCTGGCAGACAAGGCCACCATGACGGGAAAGGTGAAAGAGGCGGTCCAGGCAGGCATCATCGTCGACCTGGGTGCCGGACTGGAGGGCTTCATGCCCGGGTCCCTGGTGGATACCCGCTATATCCCGGACTTCAAGGAATTCCTGGGTAAAGACGTGGAGTTCAAGGTCATCGAGATCAACCCTGAAAAACTCAAGGTGATCCTGTCCCGCAAACTGGTCCTGGAAGAAGCGGTGGAGAGCAAGAAAAAGGAGACCCTGGAGAGAATCAAGGAGGGGGACGTGATCACGGGAGAGGTCCGGCGCCTCACCGACTTCGGCGCCTTCGTGGATGTGGGCGGTATAGACGGGCTGGTGCATATCTCCGAGATCGCCTGGAAGCGCATCGACCACCCCCGGGATGTCCTGAAGGTGGGGGAAGAGGTTCAGATAAAGGTCCTGGAAGTCATTCCGGAAAGGGAGAGGATCGGCTTGAGCCTGAGGCAGGCCCAGCCCGACCCCTGGAGCGTCCTGGAAGAGAAGTTCAAGCCCGGGACCATCGTGGACGGGAAGGTTACCCGCCTGGTGAACTTCGGCGCCTTCGTGGAGCTTCTGCCCGGGGTGGAAGGCCTGGCCCACATTTCCCAACTGGCGGATTACCACGTGAAGCATCCCCAGGAGGTCCTACAGGAAGGCCAGGACATCAAGGTCAAGATCCTGGATATCAACATGGGGGCAAAGCGGATCAGCCTGAGCGTCAAGGAAGCCCAGGGAAGGGGCCGTATGGAGAGTGCCATGTCCGATCCCGACGGCGGTTCCGGCGTGACCCTGGGGGACGTCTTCGGCGACCTCTTCGACCAGGAAGACAAGGAAAGCTAGGGATGAGGAGCAGGCGGAAGGTACAGCATATCCGGCATGTGCTGGATGGCCCCGTACAAAACGCCGATTTCTCCGATATCCGCCTTTTGCACAACTGCCTGCCGGACACCGGCAGCGGTCCCATAGAACTGGATACGAAGGTGGCGGGCCTTGATCTGGCCCTGCCATTTTTTTTCAACGCCCTGACGGGAGGGGCGCCGGAGACGGAGGAGATCAACGGCCTGCTGGCCCGGGTCTGCCGCCACTTCGGCATCCCCATGGCCGTGGGCTCCCAGAAGGCTGCCCTGGAGGAACCGGCCCTGGAGGGGACCTACCGGATTGTGCGAAAACTCTACCCGGAAGGCCGGATCTTTGCCAACCTGAGCGCCGGCTGCACCCTACAGGAGGCCCAGCGGGCCGTGGACATGCTTAAGGCCGATGCCCTGCAGCTCCACCTGAATGCCCCCCAGGAAGTGGTCATGCGGGAGGGGGACCGTTCCTTTGCGGGCTGGCTGGAGAACATCTCCCGGATCTGCCGGGCCCTGGAAGTCCCCGTCATCGTCAAGGAGACGGGTTTCGGCATGGCGGCGGAGCAGGTTCGGCTCCTGGCCCAGGCAGGGGCCAGGGCGGTGGATATCAGCGGCCGGGGCGGCACCAATTTCATCGCCATCGAGGCAGCCAGGGCAAAGCGGGACCCGGGGGAACTGGCCGGCTGGGGCATCCCCACGCCCACGGCCCTCCTGGAGGCCCTGGAAGGCGC
>PWVN01000234.1 GCA_003561835.1 Syntrophomonadaceae bacterium | reverse complement strand
AAATCATGGGGGAAGACAACATTTCCAACCCCCTCTTCATCCGGGTCCTGGAAGCGGGGCTGGAAGGGCTGCGCTTGAGCCTGGTCCCCCCCGCCCTGGATCAGGTCCTGGTGGGAACTCCCGACCGCACCCAGCCGGGTTTGACCCGCTATCTCTTCATCCTGGGGGCCAGCGACGGCAGCTTCCCGGCCCGCCCCCGGGAGAACGTCCTCTTTACCGATGAGGAGCGGGAAACCTTGAATGACATGGGGGTTGACCTGACCCCCCAGGGGGAGAAGCAGCTCAGGGAGGAGGAATTCCTGATCTACCGGACCTTGACCCTCCCTTCCCGGCAGCTCTGGGTCAGCTATCCCCTGGCGGACCCGGAGGGGCGGGGCCTCCTCCCCTCCCTGGTCATCTCCCGCCTGTGGGCCCTGTTCCCCTGTCTTCCGGAGGAAACCGCCGCCCCCGAGCCCCTCCCGGGCCTGCCCGACGCGGAACTCCTCTCCTACATGGCCCATCCCCGCCGCACCCTTTCCCACCTGGCCGTCCAGCTGGGCTCCCTGGGCAAAGGGGCAGCCCCGCCGCCCTCGGTCCTGAACCCCCTCTGGTGGGATGCCTACAACTGGTTTGCCGCAGGGATAGGGCCGGAGAGGGAGGGGAAGGAAGGGGAGGAGGATTCACGGGAAAGGGACTGGCGGGAGAGGGCCCGGCGCCTCCTGCAGGGCGTCTTTTACGAAAACCGGGAGAGGCCCCTGACGGCGGCCACCTGCCGCTCCCTCTACGGGGGGACCCTGCGTCTGAGCACCTCCCGGTTGGAGAAGTACCGCTCCTGCCCCTTTTCCCAGTATGCCTCCCATGGTTTGAAGCTGAAAGAGCGCCGGATCTACCGGCTGGACTCCCCCGAGATCGGCCTCTTTTTCCACACGGCCCTGTACCGCTTAACCCGGGCCCTGAAGGAACGGGGGTTGAACTTCAAGGACCTGTCGGAGGAGGAAACCCTGGGGCTGGTGGAGGCAGAGGTGGAAGGACTGCTCCCCCGTCTGCAGAAGGAGATTCTCTTGAGTTCCAACCGCTACCGCTTTTTGGGGAAGCGCCTGAAGAACACGGTGGGACAGACGGCCCTGGCCCTGCGGGAGCAGGACATGAGGAGCAGTTTTCACCCGGTGGGCCTGGAAATCGCCTTCGGCGAGGAAGGAGGCCTGCCCGCCATTACCTTTACCCTGGCAGGCGGCGCCCGGGTGCAACTGGCCGGCCGCATCGACCGCCTGGACGGCGCCCGGGACGGGGACGGCCGCTACTACATAAGGGTTGTGGATTACAAATCGGGCAAGGCTTCCCTGGATCTGTGCCAGGTCTACTACGGCCTTTCCCTGCAGATGCTGGCGTACCTGGAAGTGGCCCTGAAGTCCGCCGCAGACTGGTTGGGGGAAGAGGCCTTTCCTGCCGGCCTTCTCTATTTTCGGGTGCACTCCCCGGTTTTGCGGGAAAAAGCTCCCCTTCCCCCGGAGGAGGCCAAATCCAGGCTTCTCAAGGAATACAAAATGCAGGGGAAGGTCCTGCACAACCTGGAAATCGTCAAGCTCATGGACAGCGGCCTCGCCCGGGGGTCCTCCGCCGTTATCCCCGTGGGCTTGAAGGCCGACGGGGATTTCCACAAGAGGAGCAGCCTCTTGGAAACCGGTGAATTCGAAACCCTGCGCTCCCACGTGGAAAAAACCATCCGGGAAAGCGCCGGGGCCATCATGGCGGGGGATATCCAAATCAGCCCCTACCATCTGGGGAACCGTCAGCCCTGCTCCTTTTGCCCCTACAAGGCCCTCTGCCAGTTCGATCCCCAGGTCCAGGGGAACTCTTACCGCTTTTTGCCCCGGCTGGATGAAGGGGAAGTCCTTTCCCGCCTCGCCGAAGGCCCCCGGGAAGGAGACTGCCGATGAAGAGAGCGCTGCCGCCAAAACCCCCAAACTCCAACTGGACGGATGCCCAGTGGGAGGCCATCCACCTGGGCCGGGAGAACATCCTGGTGGCTGCCGGCGCCGGTTCGGGCAAAACCCGGGTCCTGGTGGAGCGCATTATTCAAAAACTCCTGGATGAGGAGAACCCGGTGGATATCGACCGGCTGCTGGTGGTCACCTTCACCAACGCGGCGGCGGCGGAGATGCGCCAGCGCATCGGCAAGGCCCTGGAGGGTGCCATCAGGGAAAACCCGGCCAATCTGCGGCTTCGCCGTCAGATGCTCCTCCTGAACCGGGCCCCCATCACCACCCTCCACTCCTTTTGCCGGGAAATCCTGCGGACCTATCACTATTTGAGAGACCTGGATCCCTCCAGCCGCATCCTGGATGATACGGAGGGGGACCTTTTACGCCAGGACCTGGTGGAGGAAGTCCTGGAGGAATTCTTTGACAGAGAAGAAGGAAACGAAGAACCCTTCTTTCGTCTGCTGGAAGCCTTCAGCACCGACCGGGGAGACCAGGGCCTGCAGAGCCTGATCCTTCAGCTCTACAATTTTTCCCGCAGCCACCCCCGGCCGGAGCAGTGGCTTGCGGAAAAGGCTGCTGCCTTCAACCTGCCTGAAGGAGGGCTGGTCCCCTCCCCCTGGTTCAGGGAAATGCAGGGGTACTGGGAAAAGGAACTCCGGGCGGCCCGGGAGCTTTTGCAGCGGGCCCGGCAGCTGGGCTTAAGCCCTGGCGGCCCCACCCCCTATCTCCCCAACCTGGAGTCAGAAATCGGGCAGCTGGCAGCCGCCGAGGGGCAGGCCCACAAATCCTGGCCCGAACTGGCAGAGGCGGTCCTGAAGGTGAGGTTCGCATCCCTGAAGCCCTGCCGCGGGGACGAGTTTCAAAGACCTCTGGTGGCAGCGGCGAGGGAACTGCGGGACGGGGCCAAAAAAACCTTCAAGACCCTGAAGGAAGACCATTTTATGCGTTCCCTCCCGGAGCAGGAAGAAGACATCCGGCGCCTCATCCCCCTGATGCAGGTTTTGGTGGAACTGGTCGGCGCCTTTGCCGGGAAATACCGGCAGGCCAAGGAAGACAGGAATGTCATGGACTTTTCCGATCTGGAGCATCATGCCCTGAAGATCCTCACTGCCGACCCGAGAGGGGCTGAAGGCCAAAGCGGGGGGCCAAGCCCGGAGGCAACTTCCGGCGGCAGCCTTGACTCGGGGGCTGCTCCCGGTGGCGCTCCGGCCCCGGCTTCCGGAACGCTTCGGCCTTCCCAGGCAGCCCGGTACTACCGCCAGCGCTTCCGGGAGGTGCTGGTGGATGAATACCAGGATACCAACGAGGTTCAGGAAGCTATCCTGCGGCTTCTCAGCAGGCCCCCGGAGGAGGGGGGGAACCTCTTCATGGTTGGGGATGTCAAGCAGAGCATCTACCGGTTCCGCCTGGCAGAGCCGGGGCTCTTCCTGCAGAAATATGACCAGTACAAAGAGGAAAAGGCCCCCGGCCTTTGCATAGACCTCTCCAAGAACTTCCGCAGCCGCCGGGAGGTCTTGAGTGCTGTGAACTACCTCTTCCACCAGATCATGGACCGGTCCGTGGGGGAGGTAGACTATGTCCAGGAAACCGCCCTGGTTTACGGTGCTTCCTATCCCCCGCCGCCCCCGGCCCCCTTGCCGGAAAGGGGAGAGGGGGAGGAGGAGGAGGCCGGGGATCCCGTAGAGGTCCTCCTGATCACCAAGGCCGGCGGGGAGGAGGAGGGAGAAAGAGAGGGAGAAGAAGAGGAGGAAAGAAAAGGAAAAGAAGAGGGGGAAACCCTGGAGGATAAAACCCTGGCTGCCGGGGAAGAGCCGGAGAAGGCTGCCCTGGAAGGCCGCCTCATTGCCCGAAAAATCAAGCAGCTCATGCAGTCCGGCCGGCAGGAACCGTGCTGGGAAGGCCCCGGTCGGCAGGAACCCGGCCGCAGGGATTCACTCCAGCAGGGACCCGGCCATGATAAGCCAGGCCGCCAGGAGCCCGGCACTGATAGACCCGGCCGGCAGGAACCCGGGGAAGCCCGCCAACCCGCCCTGATCTTTGACAGGTCCCTAAAGGAGTGGCGCCCCCTGGCGTACCGGGATATTGTTATCCTCCTCCGCTCCGCGGAGAACTGGGCTCCGTCCCTCCTGGAAGAGCTGCACAGGGCCGGCATCCCCGCTTATGCCGAACTGGGCTCAGGTTACTTTGCGGCGGTGGAGGTGGAGGTCATGCTGTCCCTCCTCAAGGTCATCGACAACCCTTACCAGGACATTCCCCTGGCAGCCGTCCTCCGCTCCCCCCTGGTGGGGCTTAATGGCGAAGAACTGGCCCGGATCCGGACCGCCGCCCCCCATAAGGCCTTCTACGAGGCCCTGAAAACCTTCAGCCGCCCTGAGAGGCCGCTTTCTTCGCCCCTATCGCCTCTCTCACCCCCATCGACGCCATGGTCCCCATCGCCTTCTTCTCCGCCCTCGCCCCCCCCGCCCCCCGGTGCCCTTCCCCCCGCCGGCCGGGCTGACACCGCTGGGCCGGTGGAGTACGGGCCGGGGGCCGGCCCGCAGGAGAAGGCCCGAAGCTTTTTGAAAAACCTGCAGAAGTGGCAGCGGCTGGCCCGGGAGGGGGCCCTGGCCGAACTGATCTGGCAGATTTACGGGGAGACGGGCTATTACGAACTGGTGGGCGGCATGCCCGGGGGAGCCCAGCGCCAGGCAAACCTGCGGGCCCTCTACGACCGGGCCCGCCAGTACGAAAACACCTCCTACCGGGGGCTCCTCCGTTTCCTGCGCTTTGTGGAGAAGCTGAAAGAACGGGGCGGGGACCTGGGGGTGGCCCGGGCCCTGGGGGAACAGGAAGATGTGGTGCGGGTCATGACCATCCACAAGAGCAAGGGTCTGGAATTTCCCGTCGTCTTCCTGGCTGGCCTGGGGAAACAGTTCAACCAGAAGGATTTGCAGCGGGATTTT
>PWVN01000199.1 GCA_003561835.1 Syntrophomonadaceae bacterium | reverse complement strand
ATTCACGAGCATTTTGTCCGCTCTCCCAAGATGGCGGAACTTCACCCCTACCAGGAAGAAAGCACGGTCCAGGGTATCCTGGAAGTCATGTACAAACTGGAAGGGTTTTTGAAAGAAATATCGGGGATGGACAGATTCTCCCTGCAGCCCTCCGGAGGGACCCAGGCTATTTATGCCAACGCTGCCGTGGTCCGGGCCTACCACGAATCCCGGGGGGAGGGAAACCTCCGGGACGAGGTCATCACCACCATCCTGTCCCACCCGGGCAATGCGGGGGCGGCTGCCACCGCCGGGTACAAGGTCCTGACCCTCATGCCCGACGAAGAAGGGTACCCGGACCTGGAGGCCCTGAAGAGCGCCGTGTCCCGGCGGACAGCGGCCCTTTTTATCACCAACCCGGAGGATACGGGCATTTTCAACCCCCGCATCAAGGAATATGTGGAGGCGGTCCATGCCGCAGGCGGCCTGTGCGTCTACGACCAGGCCAATGCCAACGGCCTCCTGGGAATCACCCGGGCCAGGGAGGCAGGCTTTGACCTTTGCCACTTCAACCTGCACAAGACCTTCTCCTCCCCCCATGGAAGCCAGGGGCCGGGAGCCGGGGCCCTGGGAGCCGTTGAGAAACTGGCCCCCTTCCTGCCCGTCCCCACCGTGGAGCACGACGGTGAAAAGTATTACCTGGATTATGAGAGGCCCCTGAGCATCGGCAAGCTGCGGAAATTTACGGGGTCCCCCCGGTACTGCTGAGAGCCTATGCCTATATCATGACCCTGGGAGCAGAAGGGCTCAGGGAAGTGTCGGAGCTTGCAATTTTAAACAACAACTACCTGCTGCAGAAGCTTTTGAACATTAAGGGCATCAGCCTCCCCATGGCTCCGGGAAAAGCCCGTCTGGAGCAGGCCCGCCTGAGTTTCGAAGAATTGAAGGAGGACACAGGGGTGGGCACCGATGATATCAACCGCCGGATCGTGGACTACGGCCTCCAGAGCTTTTTTACCAGCCACCATCCCCGGGTGGTGCCGGAACCCTTCACACCGGAGCCGGCGGAGACCTATTCCCGGGCCGATATCGACGAGTACGCCGCCATCATCCGCAGGGTGGTGGAGGAGGCCTACCGGGACCCGGACCTGGTCCGTCAGGCGCCCCACCGGAGCACCATCTCGCCTGTTGATCTGGAGCCCCTGGTGGATATGGACAAATTCGCCTGCACCTGGCGGGCCTACAAAAAGAAGTAGGGACAGGGGGACAGGGACCTTGTCCCATTTTAGTCTCCTTTCAACTGAAGAGTTGGGGAGGGAAAGGAGAATTGAGAAGAGGTGAGCAGAGGTGGGACAAGGTCCCTGTCCCCCTGTCCCGTCTTGATAATCATAACATTGTGATGTATAATTGTTATGAAGGATGTGATGATCATGCGTACCACGTTGAATCTCTCTGAAGATATTATCAGGGAAGTGGAGAGCCTCTATGACGCGGGAAGCCGTTCCAAATCCGTGGAAATGGCCCTTCAGGATGCCGTCCGTCTGAAGAAATTGCATGCTTTTATGGATTTGAAAGGCACCCTTGAAATTGATGAAGAGGCTGTCAAAGTTCTCAGGGAGGCGGAGTTGGGCGAAGATGAAGACCATCGTTGATACACCCGTTTGGATCGAGTACTTCAAGAACAACCCGGATGTAACCCCCTTTGTGGACCAGGGCCTCCTGGCGGGGACGGTATTTATGGTGGGTCCGGTTCTCTCCGAGCTTTTGCAGGCGGTAAAATCGGAAAAAGAACTGGAGAAATTGACTGACTGCATTGATGCAGCTCCCTTTATGGAAAGCCGCTTCGAGGATTGGCAGTTGGCCGGGCTACTCGCTTACAAGCTCAGGAAGAAGGGTATAACCATTCCCCTGACGGACCTGTTCATCGCTGCCCTGTCCCTGAATAGCGGGGCTTCCCTTTTTACATATGACCACCATTTTGATTATATCCCGGAGGTTGTCCTGAGGAAAGAAAGGCCTGAAGAATAGAAATAGGACCCAGGCCTTCTGGTTCCAAAAAAATATCGCCTCATCCCCGCAGGAATCGGGGGTGGCAGGTAGAATTATTTTGTGGCCCCTTTTTTACAACAGGCGGAAACGCCTCCCTGCAGATTAAAAAAAGGAGAGGGTGATGTACAAGATGAAAAACAACTACGGGGAACGAATTGCGAAGGCACAAAAAGTCATGGAGCGGGAGGGCTACAGCTGCCTGATTCTCGGCCCCTCCGCCAACATGTATTACTTCACCGGCCTGAAAACCACCCCCGACGAACGCCTCCAGCTGGTGGTGATTCCGGCCGCCGGGGAGCCCGCCGCCATCCTGCCGGAAATGTACCAAAGCAAAGCGGCGGAGCAGATCGCCGGGAGCTTCCCCCTCCTGGCCTGGGCTGATCAGCAGGACCCGGTGGACCTGGTGAAGGAGGCGGTCCCCCGGAAGGCCGAAGGCCCCGTAGCCGTGGATGACACCCTGTGGGCCAGCCACCTGCTGCAGATCATGCCGGTTTTCCCCGAGGCAATCTTCCGTCCCGCTTCCCGGGTGGTGGACAGCCTCCGCATGTTCAAGGATGAAGAGGAAATTGCCCTCATGGCCCGGGCCCATGCCGCAGCGGACCGGGTCCTGGAGAGGGTCCGGCAAGAAATCCGGCCCGGCATGGAGGAGCGGGAGCTGGCCTTCTTCATTGAAACTGCCTACCGGGAGGAAGGATGTGACGACATTTCCTTCAAACCCATTGTGGCCTCGGGGCCCAACAGCGCCTCCCCCCACCACCAGACAGGGAACAGGAAGTTCCAGGCCGGGGACATGGTTGTGGTGGACTGCGGCGGCCTCTTCCAGGGGTACTGTTCCGATGTGACCCGGACCTTCTGCCTGGGGGATGGCGATGCGGAGATCAAGGCCGTCTACCAGGCGGTTAAGGAGGCCAATGAGGCAGCCTTTCAGAGGATTGGGGAGGGTTACGCGGGGGAAAAGGCGGGCTGCAGCGGCGAGGAAGCCGACAGGGCAGCCCGGGAGGCCATCACCCGGGCCGGGTATGGCCCCTACTTCATTCACCGCACCGGCCACGGCATCGGACTGGATGTCCACGAAGCCCCCTACCTGGTGGAGGGGAACGGGGAAAAGCTTCTTCCCGGCATGGTTTTCAGCATCGAGCCGGGGATCTACCTGCCGGGGAGGTTCGGTGTGCGAATTGAAGACATCGTGGCCGTTACAAGCCAGGGTCCCGTGAGACTGAACCGGTATTCCCGGGATTTCCTTGAAATCCAATAACAGCTCCATAACAGCAGGAAAAACCTCAAGAAAACCCGCTCCCTCATGAGCCTCCCCCCGGGATCCCCCGGGATATCTTTTTGAAACCTCCCCGGATGTGCCGGGAGGCGGGCAGGGGCGGCTCCATGTGCCCCGGGTTCCACGTGGGGGTGATCACGTCGGGCCGGGCGGTTTCAATCCCCTGGGTGTATTTGCTGTTGGCCAGATACTTTAAGCTGTGCTTTTTGATGATGTGGGTCAGCCAGGCCGGCCTTTGGATACGGCATTTGATCTCAAAGACGACGATGCCCGGGCTCTGGTGTCGGAAGAAAATCTCTTCCTGGGGGAACAGGGACACGGCGCTGGCGCTCTGCACCCCATGGTCGAAAGTGATGCGCAGACTATCCCTGTCCCGGCACTGCAGGCCTTCCCGCCGGTACTGGACCAGGATTTTCGGCCGCAGGTGCCGGAGGTGGAGGAGCCGTTCAAACTCCGTGAGGACGGGGCTGCCCTGCAGGTCGGGCCAGTGCCAGGTGTCCAGAAACTGCAGGCCGTTGGCCGTGGAAACGAAGGCGCTGAATTTCTCCATGGCTTCCCCCCGGCGGGTTTTCAGCTCCACCCGGATGGGCGGGTTCCCTTCCGGGGAAGGGGCGTAGGTCCGCAGGCGGAGTTTGATGCGGCCGAAATCCCCCCCCATTTTTTCGTGGTAGGCCTGGTAGTTGAAGGTGTCAAAATAGAGGCTTCGCACCAGGTAGGGGCCGGCGCTGCTGTAGGCGTCGGCTTCCATGTAGGGGGCCAGGGCGTTCCGCACCCCGTGGTACTGCTGGTAAGTCAACCGGTATTTCAGTTCAAAGCGCCAGCTGCTTTCCGGCGCCTTTTTTAGGGAAAAAGCCATGGGTATCTTCCTTTCCCTTTATCTACCCTGATTAATAACCTGCCTATTTTCCATTTTCCGATGGTGCCGCCAAAGGCGGCATGGGAGTCTCTCTCACATCTACAGGGGCAGGGCCAGCTGGGGTGCCAGGAGGGAGACCCGGTCGATGCCCTCGTTCTGCCGCATTTCCTGGATGAGGCGGTCGGCGCCCTCTTCCTGGGCCCGGTTGAGCCGGAGCTCGAAGACGGTTTCCCAGCTTTCCCCCCTGGTTTCGTGGGAGCGGACCCGGGCGCTCACCGTGTGGCGGCGGATGATCTCTTCCATGGCCCGGGACCGATAGGAAGAACTCCCGGAGACCACCATGACAAAGTCGGCATGCCGGGGCCGGCCGTATTCCAGGATGTACAGGAGGGAGATGCCGATGGCCAAAAAGACGCTGGCCACCAGGGCCAGGGTCCAGTTTTCCGTCCCGCTGCCCAGGCCCACGGCGATGACCCAAAAGAGGTAGACCATGTCCCGGGTATCCTTGATGGGGGTGCGGAAACGGATAATGGAAAGGGAGCCCACCAGGCCCAGGGACAGGACCAGGTCCCCCCGGATGAAGAGCATGACCAGGGATACGATGGGTCCGAGGAGGACCAGGGTGGCCAGGAACGACGGCTCGTAATTCAACCCCCGGTGGGTCAGTCGGTAGAGAAAGGCAATACCCAGCCCCAGCAGAAAGGCCAGGGTGAGGGACACAAAGAGGTTTAAGGCCACATCTCCGGGGATCAGGAGTAAATCCAGAAAGCT
>PWVN01000152.1 GCA_003561835.1 Syntrophomonadaceae bacterium | reverse complement strand
GGCCGCCACCAGCAGCAGGGCTGCAGTGAATTTCAGCTTTTTCCTGATCATTTTTTAAACACCTCGATTCGGTTTTAAAAAATCACCAGGTATTGTTGCCGAAATTCGCCAAAAATATACATTTGGCTTTCCCGGGCCCCCCTCGCGGAGCCTAGAAGTTGTGCATGTTCTTGAGAAACTCCTCATTATCCCTGGTCTTTTTCAGCTTATCCAGCATCAATTCCAGGAACTCCCCGGAGGAAGAATTCCCCATGGCCCTGCGCAGGGCCCACATGAGTTCCAACCGGTCGGAGGGCAGCAGGAGCTCTTCCCGGCGGGTTCCGGAGCGGTTGATGTCCAGGGCGGGGAAAATACGCTTGTCCGCCAGCTTCCGGTCCAGGTGCAGCTCCAGGTTCCCCGTGCCCTTGAACTCTTCGTAGATCACATCGTCCATGCGGCTGCCCGTATCCACCAGGCTGGTGGCGATGATGGTCAAGCTGCCCCCCTCTTCAATCTTGCGGGCTGCACCGAAAAATTTCTTGGGCCGGTAGAAGGCGGCGGGGTCGATGCCGCCGGAAAGGGTGCGGCCGCTGGGAGGAATCACCAGGTTGTAGGCCCGGGTCAGGCGGGTGATGCTGTCCAGCAGGAGGACCACATCCCTGCCGTGCTCCACCAGGCGCTGCAGGCGCTCCAGGACCAGTTCCGTAACCCTGATGTGGTTTTCCGGCCGTTCGTCGAAGGTGGAACTGACCACCTCCGCCTTGACGGAGCGCTGCATATCCGTAACCTCTTCCGGCCGCTCGTCGATGAGAAGGATGAAAAGCTCCAGCTCCGGCCAGTTGTAGGCCAGGCTGTTGGCCACTTCCTTGAGGATCATGGTCTTCCCCGCCTTGGGGGGGGATACGATCAGGCCCCGCTGGCCTTTCCCGACGGGAACGAGGAGGTCGATGATGCGGGAGGCCAGCTTGTCGGGGTGGTTTTCCAACCGCAGCTGTTCTTGGGGGTGAATGGGGGTCAGGGCGGGAAAATGCAGCCGGCGGGACGCCTCCTCCGGGTCCGTATCGTTGATGGCCTCCACCTGCAGGAGGGCCAGGTAGCGCTCGTTATCCTTGGGAGGCCGGACCTTGCCGGAAACCTTGTCCCCGGTCCGCATGTCAAAACGACGGATCTGAGAGGCGGAGATGTAGATATCTTCGCTGCTGGGCAGGTAGTTGATGGCCCTGAGAAACCCGTACCCCTCGGGCATGGTTTCCAGGACTCCCTCGGCGAAGATATATCCGTCCTTCTCCGTGGCAGCCTTGAGGATGGCGAAGATTAGCTCCTGCTTTTTCATCAGGGAGTACCCCTTGATCTCGTGCCCCTTTGCCAGGGTGTAGAGGTCCCCCAGGGTCTTCTCTTCCAGTTTGTTGATAAAGAGTTCTTTCTCCATCTCGGACAAAAGTCTTGCCTCCTTCCAGTTTTAAAAGCCGGCCCCCCACGCATAGAGAAGCCCGATGGCAAGAATATAGCCGGCTGCGATCATGAGGGAATTCAACCCTATGTCCCCCAGAAGAATCCGGGAAGGGCGGGTCAGGCCCAGAAAAACCAGAGATAGCAGGAAAATCCCCACGGTGGCGGTAAAGAAATGCAGGGGTGACAGACCGTGAAGCAGAGGCCCCTGCCGGTAGTACAGATCCAGGGGAAACAGAAGGACCAGATTGAACATATTGGCCCCCAGGACGTTGCCTACCGCCATATCCAGGGCACCCAGGCGGACGGCCGTCGTGGTGGTGACCACCTCGGGCAGGGAAGTGCTGACGGCCAGCAAGAAGGAGCCCATAAAGGTCCTCCCCAAACCAGTTGCAGCGGCCAGGGTGTCGGCGGCATCCGCCAGATTGACGGCAGCCAGAATGATGACGGCCGAGGAGACCAGATAGGTGGCCACTGCCCGGGCCAGGATGCGGGTATCCCGGCGGGACCTGACGGCCCCCCTCCGGCGTCCGGAGGAGAAAAAGAACCGCCCCGACCCCAGGTAAACCAGCAGGAGGAGGGGGGTAACCGGGGATATGGACAGATTCAGGCCCGGGAGCAGCAGCCCTCCCACCACCAGAAGGCTCATGAAGGCCACCACCAGAACCGAGACCTTGTGACTGCGGCTGATGTGGTGAAAGAGGGAGCCCTTTCCCTGGATCAGGTCGATGATGGCGATGATAAAGAGGTTGAAAAGGTTGCTGCCCAGAAAGTTGCCCAGGGCCAGGTCCGGGGCCCCGATGCTGACGGCCCGCAAACTGGATGCCAGTTCCGGCAAAGAAGTACTCAAGGGCAGGATGATGAGGCCCACCCAAAGACCGCCCAGTCCCGTTTCCCTGGCGATTTTCGCGGCGCTGTCCGTGAGGCGGGTCCCGGCCAGGTAGACGAGAAGGGCACTGACCAGAAAGACAATCCAGGCTTGGTGCATGGGGGTAATCTCACTCCTGATGTAATTTTTGGCAGCGACTGGGGTTTTTCAGAGTTTGTCCCGGGAGAGGAAGGGTGAAAAATCGCCCGGGGTATGCGATGGGAAAGAGGGGAACTGCCTGGGACACGGGCGGATCTCCCCTTCAGGGGAGGGCCCGGCTCCGCAGTTCCCGCTGGATAATGCTGCACAGGTCCTCCAGGTCAAAGGGTTTGCAGATATGACCGCTGGCCCCCAACTTGACTGTTTTCTGCAGGGTTTTCCTGTCTTCACAGGCAGTCATCATGATGACTTTCAACAGCGGCCAGGTCTTCTTGACGGCCTTCAAGGTTTCCAGGCCGTCCATACCGGCCATCCTCAGATCCAAAAAGACCAGGTCAACCTCCCTGTGCCGCAGGGTATTCAGGGCGTCCTGGCCGCTGGAGGCGGTAAGAACGGTATGGCCTGCCATTTCCAGAACTTCCTGCAGCAGGCAGCGAATCTCTTCCCGATCATCGGTAATCAGCAGGGTGCCCATTGTTCCTCCAAAAAAGACTGATGACTCTATATTCTGTGTGGGTTGGAGAAATCCTCCAGCATCTCCCCACTTTTTCGCAAAACTTCTTATCTGAGCCGGCGCCGGGCAAAACGGGTTACCCTGGACCAGACCTTCTTGACCATGGCCACAAACCAGTGCTCTCTGCGTCTGAAGGGGTTGTAAAACAAGGTCGTCACCTCCGGGCTTTTTCTTTAATGTAACCCGTAAGGTTGCGGATTATTCCCGGACGGACGACGGGCAGCGGGAGAGACCCATGAAAATATTCCTGCCAGAGCAGGAATATTTTAAAAATCTATGGAAGGCAGGGCAGGGGGATTACTCTTCCAGGATCGGGGCTTCCACGGGGCAGACTTCGGCGCAGGCCCCGCACTCGATGCATTCTTCCGGGTCGATATGGTACTTGTCTTCCCCTTCACTGATGGCTTCCGTGGGGCACTCGGGTTCGCAGGCGCCGCAGGCGATGCATTCATCGGTAATAATATAGGTCATGGCTGTTACCTCCTTGGGCATTTTGGGGGTTGAGGCATCTTAGTATAAACCCTGCTTCCATGGAAATATTCTAGGCCTTCCCTTCCCTCCGCCTGAGGGCGGCCCCCACAAATTCCCGGAAGAGGGGATGGGGCCGGTTGGGCCGGGACTTGAACTCGGGATGGAACTGGGTGGCCACAAACCAGGGATGGTCCTTGATTTCCACGACTTCCACCAGACGGTCATCGGGGGAGAGACCGGTGATGGCCATGCCCGCCTCCTCCAGTTGGCGGCGGAAAAGGTTGTTGAACTCGTAACGGTGCCGGTGGCGCTCATAGATGACTTCCTCGCTGTAGGCCCCCTGGACCCGGGAGCCTTCCTGCAGGCGGCAGGGGTAGGTACCCAGCCGCATGGTCCCCCCCTTGGTGTCGATATCCTTTTGCTCCGGCAGCAAATCGATGACGGGATGGGGACTCTCCGGGTAAAACTCCGTGGAGTGGGCCCCGGGAAGGTCCAGGATGTGGCGGGCAAACTCCACCACGGCACAGTGCATCCCCAGGCAAATCCCCAGGAAGGGAATTTTCTCTTCCCGGGCGTAGCGGACGGCTTTGATCTTGCCTTCGATCCCCCGGTCGCCAAAACCGCCGGGGACCAGGAGGCCGTCCACCCCCTGAAGCCGGCCTTCGGGCTCTTCCTTTTCCAGGGTTTCCGCCGGCACCAAGCGGATGTCCACAGTGGTGTTGTGGGGAAATCCCCCGTGGACCAAGGCTTCGGCGATGCTCAGATAGGCATCCTTCAGCTGGGTATACTTGCCCACCAGGGCGATGGTGACCTTTTTCTCCAGGTTGTGGGCCTTATCCACCATGTCCTGCCATTCCTTCAGGTCCGGCTCCCGCCCTGTAAGGCTCAACTTTTCCATGACGATGCTGTCCATGCCCTCCTGGTGCAGGGCCAGGGGCACCTCGTAAATGCAGGCGATATCCCGGTTCTCAATGACGGCCCCGGCGTCGATATCGCAAAAAAGGGCGATCTTGTCCTTGAGGTCCTGGGAAAGGGGCTTTTCGGAGCGGCACACGATGATGTCAGGCTGGATGCCGATGCTGCGCAGCTCCTTGACGCTGTGCTGGGTGGGCTTGGTCTTGAGTTCGCCGGATTTCAGCAAGTAGGGCACCAGGGTGACGTGGATGTACATGACGGCATCCCGACCCAGGTCTCCCTTGATCTGGCGGATGGCTTCCAGAAAGGGCAGGCCTTCGATGTCGCCCACCGTACCGCCGATTTCGGTGATTACCACCTGGGCGCTGCTGTCCCGGCCGGCCCGCTGAATCCGGTCCTTGATTTCGTTGGTGATATGGGGGATAACCTGGACGGTCCCCCCCAGATAATCGCCCTTGCGCTCCTTATTGATGACAGACCAGTAGATCTTTCCCGTGGTGATGTTGTTGTTCTTGTTCAGGTTGATGTCGATAAAGCGCTCGTAATGGCCCAGGTCCAGGTCCGTTTCCCCCCCGTCATCGGTGACGAAAACCTCCCCGTG
>PWVN01000242.1 GCA_003561835.1 Syntrophomonadaceae bacterium | reverse complement strand
TCAAGTCCCGGGGACGGTTCCCAAAACTTGAATCTATTCAAGTTCCGAGGGACACTTCTCGCACAAGCAGAAGCAGGCAAGTAGCAAGCGGGGACGGTTCGTTCCTACCTGGCAATATGTGGAATACAAGCCCGAAGAAAGGCTCTTGAGCTTTGCAAGTCCAGGGAAAGTTCACACTGACTAACTTATTTTTTTACAAGCAAAGAAAAGCTGATATACTTTTCCCAATTGCTGCTGAAGAGAAATATCATCTTCTCACGTTCATAAGAAAGCAACAAAAAAACAGCCAGGAGAGTATACCTCTCCGGCTGTTTTCTTATTTACCAACCTTTTTCTAAAAAGCCCAAATACCTGACAGCAGCTGCTGCAGCTGCTTGATTTTCTGCTCCACACCCTGCCTGTCCCGGGGGCCGCTTAAGGGCTCCCGCCCCAGGTCGATCCCCCAGCCCCCCAGTTCATCCAGCACCACCAGGATGGCTTCCGAGAGGCCCTTCAGGTCGTAGCCGCCTTCCAGGAAGAGGAGCATCCTCCCCTGGGAGTGCCGCTCTGCCAAATCCTTAAGAAACGCCGTCATCCAGCGGTATCCTGCCAGGTTTACGGACATGCCTGCCAGGGGGTCCAGGGCATGGGCATCCTGGCCGGCGGATACAAGGATGATCTCAGGTTTAAACTGCTCTGCCACGGGTTTCAGTATCCCTTCAAAGGCCAGGCGGTAATCCTCATCGGTGCTGCCCGGCCCCAGGGGTACGTTGATGGTATAGCCTTTTCCCTTCCCCGAGCCGATTTCCCGCAGGCTCCCGGTCCCGGGATACGCGGGGCTCTGGTGCACGGAGAAGAAAAGGACACCGGGGTCGTCATAGAAGGAATCCTGGGTCCCGTTGCCGTGATGCACATCCCAGTCCACGATGAGGACCCTCTCCAGGCCGTACACCTGCCGGGCCGCCTCGGCTGCGATGGCGATATTGTTGAAGATGCAAAAGCCCATGCCCCGGTCCCGCTCTGCGTGATGGCCGGGGGGGCGGACCAAAAGAAAAACTTTCTCCCCTTCTCCCATCACCCAGTCCAGGGCTTCGAGGCCAGAGCCGGCGGCTTTCAGGGCCACTTCATAGGTGTGCTGGTTAAGGTATGTGTCCATGTCCAGGTAGCCGCGGCCGGAGGACCAGGCTTCCCGGACAGACCGGATATAGTTTTCGTCATGTACCCGGGCCACTTCCTCCTCGGTGGCGAGGCGGGGCTCTATGCGGGCCAACTTGTCCAGGACCCCCTCCCGCTTGAGCAGGGTCATGGTGGTTTCCAGCCGCTCCCTGCGCTCCGGGTGATAAGTGGTCCCGTGTAAAAGAAAATCCGGGTCGTACACGATGCCTACTTTCTTTGTCACCCTTTCCCCTCCCATCGGATAAATTAGAAAAAGTTAGAGATGAAGTGCCGTAAAATAAAGTGCCGGAACAAAATTTGAAACCTGCATGAGCCGGCTTCCTGCTTCTGCTTGTCTGCTTGTTTGTGAGAAGTGTCCCGCGGACTTGAATGGATTCAAGTCTTGAGAACCGTCCCCTAAACTTGAATAGATTCAAGTCTTGAGAACCGTCCCCGGAACTTGAACTGTTCTCCCTCCCCGCTTCAGCGCCACCAGATTTGGAAGGTGCCGTCCTGGAGCATGCGGTTGACCTTGCGCTTGATGAGCTCCCGGAAGACGGTGCGGGAGGCGGGGACGATGAGGAGAAAGCCCAGGACGTCGGAGATGATGCCCGGGGTGATGAGGAAGGCTCCCCCCACCAGGACGCAGAGGCCGTTGAAGAGCTCGTCGCCGGGGAGTTCTCCCTGATGGAGCTCTGCCTGGATGCGCCGCAGGATTAAGAGGCCCTGGGTCTTGGCCAAAGCCGCCCCCACGATGCCCGTCAAGACCACCAGGGCCACCGTCTCGACGGCACCGATCAGGCGCCCGATCTCGATCAAAACATAGATTTCCAGGAGGGGGCCCAGGGTGAAGAGCAGGGTGAGCTTGAAGAACATTAGAGGTCTTCCACTCCTTCCACCACTTCCAGGAGTCGCCGCCACAGGAAGGGGTTGTGCTTTTTCAGGATCTGGGGTTTCCCCAGGTTGTTGACAAAGGCATGCTCCGTCTCCCCCGACGCCAGGAGGGTCTGCTCCTTCTCCTCTTCCCGGAAAATGGTGTAATTGAAGGTGATCTTCAGTTCCTTTAAGGAGGCCACCCGGGTCACCACCCGGATGATGTTGTCGTAAAAGGCCGGGGATTTGTACTCGCAGTAGGCCTTGATGACGGGCAGGTAGATGTTGTTCTTCTCAAAGGTGGTATAGGGCATCCCCAGCTTCCGCATGTACTCCGAGCGGCCCACTTCCATCCACACCAGGTAGTTGGCGTGGTAAACCACGCCCATCTGGTCCGTCTCCTGATAGCGTACCCGCAGGTTCACTTCATGGGTTTTCATAAGCCTCATTCCTCTACAGGATGGTGGCCCGGCCCCGGTAGATCAGGCCCCGGGTCCCATCGATGGTAACGGTTTCACCTGTTTTCAAAATGCTGACCGCCTCCTGGGCCCCCACCACCACGGGGAACCCCAGGTTCAAGCCCACGATGGCCCCGTGGGAGGTCAGCCCCCCCTCCTCGGTGATGAGGCCCGCCGCCTTCTCCAGGATGGGCAGGAATTCGCTGTCGGTGGCGGTGGTCACCAGGATGTCGCCCTTCTTCAGCTGCTGGGCCTCCTCCGGCGTTTTAGCCACCACCACGGAGCCTGTCACGGAGCGGCGCCCGATGCCGGTGCCCCGGACGGCGATGTCTCCCACGGTGTGAACCCGCAGGAGGTTGGTGGTCCCAGCCACCCCCATGGGGATGCCTGCGGTGATTACGATCATGTCCCCCTTGTTGATGTAGCCCGCCTTCAGGCAGACCTCCACCGCCGCCTCAAACATGTCGTCGGTGTTGTTCATGGGCGGCGCCATCAGGGGGTAGGTCCCCCAGGTCAGGGCCAGCTGGTTGGCCACCTTCTCCTTGGGGGTGACGGCGAAGATGGGGGCCCGGGGGCGGAACTTGGAGACCATCCGGGCCGTGTACCCCGATTGGGTGGAGGTGATGATGGCGGCCACGTTCAAGATCTGGGCGGTATAGCAGGTGGAAAAGCTGATGGCGTCCGTCACGTTGTGCTCCATGAGGGGTGGAAATTCCTCCAGGATGGTCTCGAAATGGAGGGCCTCCTCGGTGCGCAGGGCAATCCGGGCCATGGTCTCCACGGACTCCACCGGGTACTTGCCTGCCGCCGTCTCCCCCGAGAGCATGACGGCGTCGGTGCCGTCGAAGATGGCGTTGGCCACGTCGCTGGCTTCCGCCCGGGTGGGGCGGGGGTTCCGGATCATGGAGTCGAGCATCTGGGTGGCGGTGATGACGGGCTTCCCCGCCTGGTTGCACTTTTCGATGAGGAACTTCTGCACCAGGGGCACGTCCTCGGCGGGGATCTCCACCCCCAGGTCCCCCCGGGCCACCATGATGCCGTCGGCGATCTCCAGAATGCTCTCCAGGTTGTTGACCCCTTCCTCGTTCTCGATCTTGGCGATGATACGGGCGGCCGATTTCTCCTCCTCCAGGACCTCCTTGATGGCGATGATATCCTCGGACTTGCGCACGAAGGAAGCGGCGATGAAATCGATGCCGTGGTGGGCGCCAAAACGGATGTCATCCAGGTCCCCTTCCGAGAGGGCCGGCAGCCCCAGGGAGATCCCGGGGATGTTGATGCTCTTGCGGTTGGAGAGCTCCCCGCCCGTCACCACCTGGCAGACGATGTTGGGCCCCTCCACCCGCACCACCTTCAGGGCGATGAGGCCGTCGTCTAAAAGGACCTGGCTCCCGGCTGCCACCTCCCCGGGCAGGTTGGCGTAGGTTACGGACACCTTGCTCTCGTTCCCCTCCACCTCCTCGGTGGTCAGGGTGAAGAGGGCCCCCTGCTTCAGGTAGACGGACCCCTTGCTGAAGGTCTTGATCCGCACCTCCGGCCCCCGGGTATCCAGAAGGAGGGCCACCACCTTATTCAGCTCCCGGGAGAGGAGACGGATTTTGCGGATCCGCTCCACGTGCTCCTCCCGGGTCCCGTGGGACAGATTCAGGCGGGCCACATCCATGCCGGCCTTGATGAGCTTCTCCAGGGCCTCAGGGCTGTCGCTGGCGGGTCCGATGGTACAGACGATTTTTGTTTTGCGCATAGCCGGAACAAGAATTCAGAAGGGAAGGCAGAGGCAGGACTATGCCTCATGACGGGCCGTTCGTCCATGGAACAACACGTGAATGAAAAATCTTGACCCCGCCTGCTCTTGCCCGCACGCTCCGATCCAGTTGAAGGGGGGGCATGTGGCCCAGCCCCGCGCAGTGAACCACAAACGAAACAAGGAGGTAGGAAATGAGGAAATTACTCATCATTGGTATTGCGTCGATGTTCGTCACCGCTTCGGCGATGGGTGCGACCATTCGGGAACAGTGCGGGTGCGGCCTCGGCAGCATGGCGCTGGGCGACCAGGAAAGCACCATGCTGCTCTCCGCTGTCGCGACGTTCCTGAACGGCATCAGCGGCAACCAGACCTTCGGCATCAGTTCCGGCACGCTCGGCTGCGAACCAGCCGCAGGTTTCGTGATGCGCAATGAAGTCGAGAAGTTCGTCTCCAGCAACATGGACCATCTCGCCATGGACATGGCCCAGGGCCGGGGCGATACGCTTGATGCGCTCGCCGACCTGATGCAGATCGAGGGCAACGATCGGCTGAACCTGTTCGCCGAGTTGCAGATTAACTTCGAAAGCATCTTCCCCGCCCACGATGCCACCGTCACGCACGTTGTCGACGGCATCGAGGCCGTGCTCGGCAGCTAATCGACACTGGATGACTCGTGAAGGAATGCAGCCCATCGGCGATGGGCTGCATTCTTTTTTTCTGGTTGCACCGCATGCTCTTCCGTCGAATACCCCGCCTGC
>PWVN01000016.1 GCA_003561835.1 Syntrophomonadaceae bacterium | reverse complement strand
CGGCCGGGGCCGTGATGCTGACGGCCAGCCACAACCCTCCCCAGTACATGGGCATCAAGTTCATCCCCCATTATGCCGGGCCGGCCATGCCGGAGGAGACGGATGACCTGGTGAAGAAACTCCACAAGGTGATGGAGGGGGGGGAGGTCCCCTTCCTGGACCTGGAGAGGGCCGGGGAACTGGCAGCCCCGGTGGAGGTGCGGCAGGCCTACCTGAAGCATCTGGCCACCCTGATTGACAAAGAGGTGTTGGCCGCCTCCTCCCTGAACATCGTGGTGGACCCCATGCACGGGGCCGGGGCCGGCTATATCGAAGAATTCCTGGCTGGAGTCTGCCTCGTGACCCCCATCCGCAATCATGTGGATCCCCTCTTCGGGGGAGGGCTCCCCGACCCCACCCGGAAGCACCTGGACCTGCTGGTGGAGACGGTGGCCGAAACCGGCGCCCACCTGGGGATTGCCCTGGACGGCGATGCCGACCGGCTGGGCGTGGTGGATGCCGAAGGCAACTACTACAGCCCCAACCAGATTCTCACCCTGTTTCTCCATTACATTACCCGGTTCAAGGGCTTTAAAGAGGGCCGGGTGGCCCGGACCGTGGCCACCACCCACATGCTGGACCGGATCGCCGAAGGGCAGGGCCTGGAGGTGCTGGAAACCCCGGTGGGCTTCAAATTCATCGGGGAAGCCCTGCGGGAGAAGGGGGCCTTCCTGGGCGGCGAGGAGAGCGGGGGTGTCAGCATCCGGGGCCACATCCCGGAAAAGGACGGCATCATGGCCGGACTCCTCTTCGCCGAGATGCTGGCGGCCACAAAGAAAACCCCGGGAGCTCTGCTGGAGGAAATCTATACCAAATACGGGCGGTTGGAAAGCATCCGCCTGGATATGAACTGCCGGGAAGAAGACAAACCGGCCATCGTGGAAAAGCTCAAAAATTGGAACCCCGGGAGCCTGGCAGGGCAGAAGGTTTTGAAGGTCAACCGGCTGGACGGAGTCAAGATTATCCTGGAGGACTGCTGGTGCCTGGTAAGACCCTCGGGGACGGAAGCCGTCTTCCGGGTCTACCTGGAGGCCCCCGATGCGGTGACCCTCAAGGCCCTGGAGCAGGATGTGGCCCGGGAGCTGGGGATTTAAGAATAAGGATTTTGAGAACAAGAGAGAGGTGTGGTCATATGATCGATCTATCAACCAACTCCGGCCTGCCCCTGAACCTGGATGAAGACGGAAGGCTGGTTTTTGGCGAAGGGCTGACTCCGGTGGAACCGGCCGTGCGGCGCAAGGGAGATATGCTGGATGTCCTCATGGAGCCCGATGCCCGGGGGCCGGAAGAGCTCTACTACATGTACCGGAATGTGATGCGGGAGGGGGATGCTGAAAAAATTAAGGCCTCCGGCCTGCGTTTTGATATCACCGTCATCAAGCCGGGGATTTTGGGCAAGGAGTTTATCAAAACAGCGGGGCACTATCACCCGGAAAAGAAGGGGACGGGGATCACCTACCCGGAAGTCTACGAGGTCATCTTCGGCGTGGCCCACTACCTGCTGCAGGAACTGGTTCCCGGCGAGGACGGGGTCCGCCGGGTGGCCCTGCTGGAGGCCCGGGCCGGCAGCCGCGTCATGATGCCGGCCAACTATGGCCACATCACCATCAATCCCGGGAACAGCTACCTGGTCATGGCCAACTGGGTGGCCGACGAGTTTGCCTCGGAATACGGCCAGTTCAAAGAGAAGAAGGGGGGCGCCTACTATGAGGTGTCGGCGGGGGAAGATACGGAATTCGTCCCCAACCGCCTCTACGACCCCCTGCCGGCCCTGACCGAATGGCAGGTGGTGGAGGCGCCGGACTTGAATCTAACCAGGCAGAAACCTTTCTACCAGTCTTTCCTGGATAACCCCTCCGGGTACCGCTACCTGGCGGAACCCGAAAAGCACCGGGAAGACTTTGCCCGCTATGCGGAGAGGGCCTCGGGAGAATAGCAGGAACGTAGAGGACAGCGAATAGACAAGACGAAAAGGATTTTTAATAAAGAGAAGAAACGTCATGTAAAATAGGGCATAAACAAACCGGGTGATTCACCCGGTTTGTTTATGCACAAATTCAAGTTCCGGGGACAGTTCCCGGAACCCGTTCCTTACCTGCCCATGCTGTTGTTAAGGGCTTCTTCCAATCTGCCGGGGTCAAAGGTCGGCATCACATAGTCGTTTACCTTCAGCACGGGAGGGTTGTGCTGGCCCGAGAGCATGAGCATCTCCTGCCGGGCTTTTTGGTCCTGCAGGATATCCACCTCGTTATACTCCAGGCCTTTTTTGCCAAGGAACTCCCTGGCTTCCTGGCACAGGCCTCACTGGTTACCGGTACCGTAGAGGGTTATTTGGGGCTTCTTCATCGAAAGGCCTCCTCATAAAATAGTTTATCAAACTGTCAAGCCATGGCTGGAAGAGTAAAAAGGAGGGGAATCAGCCGCGCAGCATACGCTTGACCCAACGGGCCATGAAGAAAACGGCCAGGGGCCCCATGATGCGCGCCAGCATACCTTTATTGTTTTGTCGTTTTTTCTGCATAAACTTCAAGGTGTACCCCTCCTTCATCTCTTAGTTTTACACCGGGCCGGCCCTTTATACCGGATCGGCCAGTTTTTTGCCCCTGGAAGAAGGAAAGAAATGTGTTGCCGTCGAAATAGCTAAGGATTACATTCATGCCCATCTGAATAGAGGAGGCTTATAGCTATGAAGGTTAAACAGATTTCCGTATTTCTGGAAAATAAATCCGGCAGGCTGGCGGAAGTCACCCAGATTCTGGGCAGCAATAAAATCAACATCCGGGCCCTGAGCATCGCGGATACCACGGACTTTGGCATCCTGAGGCTCATCGTCAACGACCCCGACGCAGCCTATTCGGCCTTGAGGGAAGCGGGGTTCATGGTCAGCGTCACAGAGGTGCTGGCGGTGGAGGTACCGGATTCTCCGGGCGGCCTGGCAGGGGTGCTGGCCACCCTGGGGTCCCAGAGTATCAACATCGAGTACCTGTATGCCTTTGTGACCAAGGCCTCCGCTGATGCCCTGGTCATCTTCCGGGTCGAAGATTGTGACCGGGCCATCGAGGTGCTGCAGGCTAACCGGATCAATGTCCTGGATGAGGCCGAGGTTTACGCCCTCTAAAAGCGGCTTTCCAGCAGATAGGCAGAAAGCCCTTCCCGGCACCGCTATTTGCGGTGCTCTTTGTCGGTTTGCCCGGGCGGGCATTCACATATAATCCAATTTCAGCAGGCAGTAAGTTTACGAAAAGGCCTGACCCCGAAAGTAAACTTACTGGTAGCGCAGAGGAAGGAGCAAACACCCATGATCTGGGACAGGGAACACGAATGCATGGACCGGGAATCTTTGGAGCGGCTGCAGTTGAGCCGCCTGCAGCAGTTGATAAAGCGGGTATACCACCGGGTCCCTCACTACCGGCAGGCCCTGGACGACCGGGACATCAAACCGGAGGATATAAAGTCTTTGGATGATTTGAAACACCTTCCCTTTACCGGCAAGGAAGACTTGCGCCGGAATTACCCCTACGGCCTCTTCGCCGCCCCCATGGCAGAGGTGGTCCGGGTCCACGCCTCCTCGGGGACCACGGGAAAACCCACGGTGGTGGGCTACACCCAGAGGGATATCGCCACCTGGGCGGAGCTCATCGCCCGCATCGTCAGCCAGGCTGGGGTCACCAACGCCGACGTGGCCCAGGTTTGCTTCAGCTACGGCCTCTTTACCGGGGCCTTTGGCCTGCATTACGGTCTGGAACGGGTGGGGGCCACGGTGGTGCCCGCCTCCGCCGGCAATACAGCCAAGCAGATCATGCTGATGCAGGATTTCGGGACCACGGCCCTGATCTCCCCCCCCTCCTACGCCCTGTACCTGGCGGAGGCGGCCCGGGAAGAAGGGATTGACCCCCGGGAGCTGAAGCTGAAGGTGGGCCTCTTCGGCGGGGAGCCCTGGACGGAGAACATGGGCCACCAGATCGAAAGCTTGTGGGGCATCAAGGCCACGGACAACTACGGCCTCAGCGAGGTTATCGGCCCCGGGGTATCCGGGGAGTGCCTGGAGGGAGCGGGCCTGCACATCTCCGAGGACCATTTCCTGGTGGAGGTTATCGACCCCGAGACGGAAGAACCCCTCCCCTACGGGGAGAAAGGTGAACTGGTCTTCACCACCCTGACCAAGGAGGCCTTCCCCGTCCTGCGCTACCGCACCCGGGACCTGGCCATCCTGAACCCGGAGAAATGCGCCTGCGGCCGCACCTCCGCCCGCATGTGCAAGGTCATGGGCCGCACCGATGATATGCTGATTATCCGGGGCGTCAACGTCTTCCCGTCCCAGATTGAAAGCGTTCTCATGAGCATTCGGGGAATCGCCCCCCACTATCTCCTGATCGTGGACACCAGGGGCCCCCTCACCCAGCTGGAGGTCCAGGTAGAGCCGGACCCCTCCGTCTTCACCGGCAGCTTCCGGGACCTGGAGGCCCTGGAGGATTCCGTGCGCCGGCGCCTGCAGAGCGTCCTCTCCATCAGCGCCCGAGTGAAGCTGGTGGAGCCCAAAACCCTGGAGCGCACCGCCGGCAAGGCCCAGCGCATCCAATCCGCCAAGTAAGTTTACTTTTGGGGTCAGGCCTTTTTGTAAACTTACTCAACAAAAAGGCTGATAAAGCCTGTTTCTGTAATTTTCTAACATCCGTGCAAAAGGGCAGATCACCAGCCAGCCCGAACTGCGTTCAATAGAGTCTACCGAGAAAACGGTATATGCCAACTACGGGGAGGGATGATTATGAAAGAGCTTTTATCGGGTAACGAGGCCATCGCCCGGGGCGCCTATGAAGCGGGGGCCGGTTTTGCCGCCGCCTATCCCGGGACCCCCAGCACCGAGATCCTGGAAAACTTTGCCCGCTACCCCAAGGTCACCGCCCAGTGGTCCCCCAACGAAAAAGTGGCCCTGGAGGCGGGCATCGGCGCGTCCCTGGCCGGGGTCAGGACCCTGGTGGCCATGAAGCATGTGGGCGTCAACGTGGCGGCAGACCCCCTCTTTACCTTTGCCTACACCGGGGTCAATGCCGGCCTGGTCCTGGTTTCCGCCGACGACCCCGGTATGCACTCTTCCCAGAACGAGCAGGACAACCGCCATTACGCCCGGGCGGCCAAGGTGCCCATGCTGGAACCCTCGGACAGCGCTGAGGCCCGGGATATGACAGCCCTGGCCTTCCAGATGAGCGAGGACTTTGACACCCCGGTGATGTTGCGCAGCACCACCCGCATCTCCCACTCCAAGGGCCTGCTGGACCTGAAGGAAGGCGGCGGTCCGGCGGAAATCAAGGAGTACAGGAAAGACCCCAAAAAATATGTCATGATTCCCGCCTTCGGGCGCCTCCGCCACCTGGAAGTCCTGAAGCGGCTGGAGAAGCTCAAAGATTATGCCGAGACCACCCCCTTGAACAGGGTGGAGAAGGGCAGCGACGGCGGCAAGATCGGGGTTGTCACCTCCGGTGTTGTCTACCAGTACGTCAAGGAAGCCCTGCCCCAGGTGAGCATCCTGAAACTGGGGATGCCCTTCCCCTTCCCGGAGGAGCGGGTGAAAGCCTTTGCTGCCTCTGTGGAAAAACTCTACGTGGTGGAGGAACTGGAGCCCTTTCTGGAAGGCTACATGCGGTCCCTGGGCCTTAAGGTGGAAGGCAAAAGCCTCTTCCCCCTCTTCGGCGAGATCGACGCCAACATGATTGCGGAAAAGATTCTCGGGACCCCCCTCTACAAAAAACTGGAACCCGGCGACTACGACCCGGCGGAAATCCCCATGCGGCCCCCCGTCCTCTGCCCCGGGTGCAGCCACCGGGGAGCTTTCTACGTCGTAAAAAAACTCAAACTCATCACCACGGGGGACATCGGCTGCTACACCCTGTCCTGCCTGCCGCCCCTCCAGGCCATGGACACCTGCATCTGCATGGGGGCCAGCATCAGCAGCGCCGTGGGCATGGTGCGGGCCAACCCGGCCCTGGCCGACAAAGTGGTGGCCGTCATCGGCGACTCCACCTTCTTCCATTCGGGCCTCACGGGCATCGTGGACAGCGTCTACAACAAGGCCCCCCTGACGGTCCTCATCCTGGACAACCGGATCACAGCCATGACGGGGCACCAGCACCACCCCGGCACCGGCCGGACCCTCCAGGGGGAGGAAACGGTGGCCCTGGATATCGTTGATGTGGTAAAGGGTTTGGGCGTCAAACGGGTCGTGGAGGTGGACCCCTTTGACACCAAAGGGATGGAAAAGGTCCTGAAGGAGGAGCTGGCGGCCCCTGAGACCTCCGTGGTGGTGGCCCGGCGCCCCTGCGCCCTCCTGAAGAAGAAACCCGACCCCCCCTTCGCCTGTGACCCGGAACTCTGCATCGACTGCGGCATCTGCATGCGCCTGGGGTGCCCCGCCATCTCCCAGGGAGACGGGCATGTCCAGGTGGATGCGGCCCTGTGCACCGGTTGTACCCTGTGCGGCCAGATCTGCCCGAAAGGGGCATTGAAAGAGGCAGGTGAAACCCATGAATAATCAGGAGGTAACCAGCATCCTGCTGGTGGGCGTGGGAGGCCAAGGAATGATCCTGGCCAGCAAGATCCTCGCCCAGGTGGCCATAGAAAGAGGCCTGGATGTGAAGCTTTCGGAAATACACGGTATGGCCCAGCGAGGGGGCAGCGTGGTCACCCAGGTGCGGCTGGGCCCCGCCGTCAATTCCCCCCTGGTGGAGAAGGGCCAGGCCGAGTTCATCATGGCCTCGGAGCAGCTGGAGGCCTGGCGCTGGCTTCCCTTTCTCAAGAAAGGGGGTACCGTGGTGCTGAGCACCCAGACCATCAACCCCATGCCCGTCATCATTGGCAGCCAAAAGTACCCGCAAAACATAGCCCAACGGGTCGAGAAAGCCGCCGGCCGGTCCATCGCCATGAATGCCTTCAAAATGGCAGTGGCGGCAGGGCAGCCCCGGGCTGCCAATGTGGTCCTTTTGGGGGCCCTCCTGCGGGAAATGGGGATCGGCGAAGAAGAGGGCCTGGCTGCCCTGACCGCCGTCATCCCGGAGCGTTTCCTCGAAGAAAACCGCAAGGCTTTTGCCAGCGGTTATCATTTTGAAAAGTAATCCCTTAGGCTTAAGAAAGGACCCGCCAAACCATCACGGGCACGATGGGGCAGTCTCCCCCGGATTTCCAACCGGGAGAAGGTTGCCCCGCCCTTATAGATTTCCGGAAAGGTGAGACCTCTATGTCCAACCTGGCTGTCCCCGTCAAAGCCGGCCTGTTTAAAAGCACGAGAATCATCCTGCTCCTCATGAAGATCATCATCCCCGTCTCCTGCGTGGTGGTCACCATGAAGTACTTAAACATCCTGGAACCCCTGGCCATGTTTTTTGCTCCCCTGATGTCCCTGGTGGGCCTCCCGGGGGAGGCGGCCCTGGCCCTGGCCTTTGGCTTTTTCATCAGCGTCTATGCCGCCATCGGAGTCATCACCACCCTGACCCTGACGTCCGCGGAGATTACCACCCTGGCCGTCATGATCGGAATCAGCCACGAACTCTTTATCGAGACGGCCATCTCCAGCCATACAGGCCTGAGAATGCCCGTGGCCATCGCCCTTCGCGTGAGTGCCGCCCTGCTGGCCGGCCTGTTTCTCAATCTCGTCTTTACGCTGGTTGGGAGGGTGTAGCCGCTATGATGGATTTCCTTCTGGTCCTCCTGCGGGAAGGCGTCCTGGCCCCCCTCACCAGCATTGCCCGCATCTGCCTGATCCTTGTACCCGTCATGGTTTTCATCGAGGTGGCCCGCCATTACAAGATACTGGAGGCCATCTCGCTGCGGATCAAGCCTCTCATGCGCCTCCTGACCCTGCCCCAGGAGGCCGCTTTTCCCCTGCTGGCGGCCCTCCTTTTCGGCATCGTTTTGGGGTCCGCCGTCATCATAGAATACTCCAGGGAAGGATTCCTGCAGAAGCGGGACCTGCTTCTTACCGGGGTCTTCATGTGCATCTGCCACTCCATCATCGAGGATACCCTGATCTTTTCTTCCATCGGGGCCAACCCCCTGATCTTTCCCCTCTTCCGCCTGCTTCTGGCTGTGCTGATCACCCGGCTGGCGGCGGCGTTGCTGGATTACAACAGCTCCAGGAAGCTGAAGGGGGAGTTTGCCCCGGCCCGGAACGGGAAGCCGCCGAACTGAAGGCTGCGCGGGAAAGGTTCCTTCCAGGAGAGACCCTAAATAAGAAAAAAGAGTAAAAAAGGCTAAAACAAGGTAAAAAAAGGGTAAAAAAGCCAGCACCGCCAAAAAAACAACCCTTGCCAGGACCTCTCCCCCGTGTTATAATGACTCTTAATTAATCTCACGGGGCCCAAAAGCCCCGCTATATCGGAAAAGCTGTGAAGGGGAAAAAAGCCCGCCCCAGTCCGAAAGAGAGGGAACTCACCGGCTGAAAGGTTCCCGGTCATGGATGGGTGCAATAGCCCCCCCGGAGCTGCCTGCTGAAAGGGTGTACCGACTAGGCCAGGCCGGCGCGTAGCCGTTAAAGAAAGCGCAAGCTTGAGGGGCCGGATCATACCGGCAACCGGAGTGGTACCGCGGGATAAACTTTGCACAGCAAACCTCCCGTCTCTGTATGAGGCGGGAGGTTGTTTTTTTAAGGCCAGAAAAATGGCAAGAAGGAACGGTCCCGGCTTGCCCCCATCCAAAAACTGCAGGAGGTGCAGCAGCAATGACACTTGCATGGGAACACTATTTTTCGCAGCGGGCCCTGAGCATGAAGGCCTCCGGAATCCGGGAGTTCTTCAAGCTCACGGAGCGTCCCGATATCATCTCCTTCGCCGGCGGCTTCCCCGGCGGCGCCTTCTTCCCCGCGGAAATGATCCGGGACCAGCTCCAGGAAATACTGGCGGAAGAGGCCTCTTCTGCCCTCCAGTACGGGCCCACCGAGGGATGCGCCCCCCTGAGGCAGTACCTGGCGGCCAAGATGACCCGGGAAGGGATCGCCGCCTCCTCCGAAGACAACATCCTCGTCACCAACGGTTCCCAGCAGGGCCTGGACCTCCTCTGCAAGGTCCTCCTGAACCCCGGCGATGCGGTGCTGGTCGAGGAGCCCGGCTACGTGGGGGGCCTGGGGGCCATTCACAACTACCAGGGGAGTTTTTACCCCATTGCAGTAGATGCCGAGGGGCTGCGCACCGACCTCCTGGAACGGCAGCTGCTGGCCCTGGCCCGGCAGGGCAAAAAGGCCAAGCTCATCTACCTGGTGCCCAATTTTCAAAACCCCACCGGGGCCACCCTGAGCCTTCTGCGGCGGGTGAAAATCCTGGAACTGGCGGAGAAGCACGACTTCCTCATCCTGGAGGACAATCCCTACGGGGAACTGCGCTACGCCGGGTACCCCCTGCCCAGTATGAAATCCCTGGACCGGGAAGGGCGCGTTATCTACCTGGGTTCCTTCTCCAAGACCTTCGTCCCGGGGATCCGCCTGGGGTGGCTGCTGGCGGAGGAAGCCCTCATCCACAAGATGATAGCCGCCAAACAGGGCACGGACCTGTGCTCCAACTCTCTCAGCCAGCGCCTGGCCCTCGCCTGCTGCACCCGGGGCTTCATCGATGACCACGTCCGGTCCCTGGTACACAGGTACCGGGAAAAACGGGACCTGATGCTCTCCGCCATGGAGAGACACTTTCCCGGGGTATGTTCCTGGACCAGGCCCCAGGGCGGGTTTTTCATCTGGGTGACCTTCCCGGAGCCTCTGGAAGCCCGGGACATACTCATTAAGGCCCTGGAGCGGAAGGTGGCCTTCGTGGACGGGGGCGGGTTTTATGTAAACGGCAGGGGCAAAAACACCGCCCGGTTTGCCTTCAGCGAGGCGGGACCCGAAGAAATTTCCCGGGGCATAGAGACCCTGGGGAAAATCCTGCACGAGGAACTGGAAAGGCGGGGCATCAGCGAGAAGTATGCAGGGCAGGCCAAAAAGGTCAGCTGAAAGCAAAAAAGAGGGCTGCCGGGTCACAGAGGAAGCTGTCTTTTCAAGGCAAGATTTCTGGCAAAAAAAAGCCACCCCGAAGGGGTGGCGCGCGACTCGGCCTTTGGAACCAGCCGGGGCAGCCCCTGGAGCCCCTTAGCTAGGATTTCTGGATCTTTTTCAGGAGCCGCACCAGGGGGTAGCCCAGGCCGAAGACCACCACGGTCTGGCTCAAACCGATGCTGACCACTGTCAGCCAGTAAGGCCACTCAAAGAGGGCGTGGAGATAGAGGCTCACCAGAAAGGCGTTGAAGAGGATAGGGCTCAAGTAGGCGATGATGCTGTGGCGGAACCGGTAGGTGACGGCGGCCGCCACCAGGGTGATGAAGCTGCCTCCCAGAATATCCGCCAGGCCCAGGCCCCCGAAAATGTTGGCAAAGAAAACGCCGATGAAGAGGCCGGCGATGGCCTCGGGGAAAAGGATGGGCAGGACCGTCAGGGCTTCTGCCACCCGAAGCTGCACGGGGCCGAAACTGACGGGCAGGAGGACCAGGGTAACCGCTATGTAGAGGGCCGCAATGATCCCTGCCCGGGCTATGGCCAGGATGGGCAGGGGCTCTTTTTGCTTCTGCACGGCTAAACCTCCCTTCTCTTCCTCAGGTTTTCCGGATAAATCCCTCACGAGATCCACAGGGGCTTTATCCTACTTTATCATATGGCGGGGCAGATTTTTCGTTCCCTTCCCCTATATTTCTGTTGCTGCCATAAATTATCCTGCTGACAGTATAACATATCAAGGCACCTTCCTGTCTAGACCGGTGAACTGCCATGCCCTGGCCTCATTACTTCTCCCCCCCGCCACCCCACAGGGCCTACAGGCTGGGGGCGGGAGGGATTTCCTGCAAAAAAATAAATTCCCTGCAGGAGTATGGGGGGGGAAGGCCGAATCATAGAAGGATATTCTTTTGGCACCCGCATATAACAGAATCCAGGAGGTGGACATTTTGGGTGTGAGAAAAACCATCAAAGAGATCAATGTCAAAATCCAGCAGGGCAAGGCTGTGGTGGTCACCGCCGAGGAACTGATTCCCCTGGCGGCCGCCGAGGGAGCCGAGGAGGCTGCCCGGCAGGTGGACGTGGTGACCACGGGAACCTTCGGGCCCATGTGCTCCTCGGGGGCCTTCTTCAACCTGGGCCATACCACACCCCGAATGCGCTTCTCCCGGGTGTATTTGAACGGTGTCAACGCCTACACGGGCATCGCTGCCGTGGACGTTTTCCTGGGGGCCACGGAGATTCCCGAAACGGACCCGGCCAACAAGAACTTCCCTGGGGAGTTCAACTACGGCGGCGCCCACGTTATCGAAGACCTGCTGGGGGGGAAGGAGGTATACCTGGAGGCCACCTCCTACGGGACGGACTGCTACCCCCGGAAAAAGGTGGAATCCTGGATCACCCTGGACGACATCAACGAAGCCTACCTCTTCAACCCCCGCAACTGCTACCAGAATTACAATGTGGCGGTAAACCTCTCCAACAAGGCCATCTACACCTATATGGGCATTTTGAAGGGGGACCTGGGCAACGCCAACTACTGCAGCGCCGGGCAGCTCAGCCCCCTCCTGAAGGACCCCTATTTCAAGACGGTGGGGATCGGCACCCGGGTCTTCCTGGGGGGAGGCACCGGCTACGTGGCCTGGCACGGCACCCAGCACAACCCCTGCGTGCAGCACAGCGACCTGGGAGCCCCCCGCACCCCCGCCGGCACCCTGGCCCTGATCGGCGACCTGAAGCAGATGGAAGCCCGCTGGATCCGGGGCATCAGCTACCTGGGCTACGGGGTGTCCATGCAGGTGGGGGTGGGGGTCCCCATCCCCATCCTGGATGCGGAGGTCCTGGCCTGGGCGGCCCTGCGGGACGAAGACCTGACGGCCCCCATCGTCGATTACAGCGAGGGTTACCCCCAGGGTATTCCCGGAAACCTGGGGGAAGTCAGCTATGCCGACCTGAAATCCGGGGAGATCGAAATCCAGGGGAAAAGGGTACCCACCGCATCCCTGTCCAGCTACCCCCGGGCCCGGGAGATCGCCGAAACCCTCAAGGGCTGGATCCTGGCGGGGGACTTCCTGCTGACGGAACCTGTCCAGCCCCTGCCGGGGGCCGACTCGGGCATAAAAAGCAAACCCCTGAAAATAAAAGGGAAATAAAGGGGGAAAAAACCAATGATGCAGAAAAAAATTGTCCTCTTCTTCCCGTCCACCGTGGTGGAGCAGCCCTTTATCTATCATTTGATCAAGGATTACAGGTGGATGGTGAACCTTTTAAAAGCCGCCATCAACCCCCGCAAGGAGGGGCGCATGGTCCTGGAAGTGACCTGCACCGAGGAGGATTACCAGCGGGGGGTGGAGTACCTCCAGTCCTCGGGGGTCAGCATCACCCACCTGGAGCAGGAGATCGTCTGGGTGGAGGAGCGCTGCACCCAGTGCGGCGCCTGTGCCGTCATCTGTCCCACCAAGGCCCTGGCGGTGGAGCGGCCCTCCATGCGGATCACCTTTGATGACAGCAAGTGTATCGTCTGCGAGCACTGCCTGAAGGCCTGTCCGGCCAGGGCCGTGGAAGCCCGGTTCTAGCTCCCCAGAGGAGGCCTGCCCCTATGCCTGCTGCCCGAGGTTATTCCCTGCGTTCATACCGCTCCCTGGAGGACGGGGACCTGCGCAGCTTCCGGGTGGCCGTCAAGGAGACGGACCTGCTCATCCGGGTGGATGCTGCCAGTTACCGGGAGGACCTGCCCGCCGGGGTGGAGGAGGTTATCTACCGGGGCCGGCTGCAGCTGGAGGCCTTTATCGTGGAACGCCCGGATTTCCGGGACACCCTGAAGCCCTGGCTGGCCCCTGCTCAGGATCCGCCCCCGCCCCTGGCCCGCCGTCTGATACAGGCAGCCAATCCCGCCGGGGTTGGCCCCATGGCCGCCGTGGCCGGGGCCTTTGCCGAGCTGGCCGGGGAATTCCTCAGGGCCCGCTGCCGGGAGGTCCTGGTGGAAAACGGGGGCGACATCTATATCTTGAGCCATAAGAAACGGCGCATCGCAGTCCTGGCGGGGGAATCCCCCTTCAGCAGCCGCCTGGCCCTGGAGGTTCCCCCAAGGGCCACCCCCTGGGGGGTATGCACCTCCTCCCGCTCCGGCCCTTCCTTGAGCCTGGGACAGGCCGATGCCGCCGTCATCCTGGCGGAAAACGCCCCCCTGGCCGACGCCGTGGCCACCGCGGCAGCCAACCGGGTCCGGGGCAGGGAGGACGTGGAGGAGGCGGTGGCCTTTGCCGCCGCCATCCCGGGTGTCTTTGGGGCCCTGGTGATTCTGGGGGATACCCTGGGGGCCAAGGGCCGGGTGAAGCTGGCCAGGCTGTAATAGGCGGGCGGGACAACCCTTAAGGCCCGGTGTTCAACCTGAATCGGGACGAAAACTCGATCTTGACAAAAATTTCTCTAGGCAGGAGGGATACCGCAAAATGCTGATGCTCGAAGAACTCCTATCCGCTGTAGAGATTTTGGACAGCCGCAGTGCCGGCGATATGGCCGTGACGGACCTGGCGTACCACTCGGCCCGGGTGACCCCGGGCAGCCTCTTTGTATGCATCCGGGGCTACAAGACCGACGGCCACCGCTACCTGGAGCAGGCCGCCGGGAAGGGGGCCGGGGCGGCCATAGTGGAGGAATTCCAGCCTTCCGTGGACATTCCCCAGTTCAGGGTGGCCAACAGCCGCCAGGCCCTGGCGGCCCTGGCGGACCGGTTTTACGGCCACCCATCCCAAAAGATGAAGGTCATCGGGGTTACCGCCACCAACGGCAAGACCACCACCACCTTCATGACCAACGCCGTCCTGGAACAGCACGGCTTGAAGACGGGGCTGATTGGCACCGTTATCGTCAAGGTGGGGGACACCTTCACCCCGGCGGCCCTGACCACCCCCGAGTCCCTGGACCTGCACCGCATCTTTGCTCGGGCAGCGGAGGAGGGGGTCTCCCATGTGAGCATGGAGTGCTCTTCCTCGGGACTGGAGCTCTACCGTATCGGCAGCGTGGACTTCGATATCGTGGCCGTCAACAACATCAGCCGGGAGCATATTGACCTTCACGGTTCCTTTGAAAACTATTTCGACGCCAAGGCCCGCCTCGTCCGGGAGGCGGGGCCGGAGCAGTGGGCCATCTTCAACCTGGACTGCCCCTACAGCGCTTCCCTGGTGGAAGAGACCCGGGCGAAACCCGTCACTTACGGGTTGAAGAAGACAGGAGGGGACTTCGTCATCCGCGACCTGGACCTCTCCACGGGCAGGGCCTCTTTCAACGTCGAATTGACCCGGCCCCTTCAGGTGGGAGAAACCCTGTACCGGCCCCAGCAGTTCCCCATCCGGCTGTCGGTCCTGGGGCTTCACAGCGTCTACAACGCCATGGTGGCCGTTATCGCCGGGCTCCTCTGCCAGGTGCCCGTAGCCACCCTTCAGGCTGCCCTGAAGAAGTTTCGCGGCGTGGAACGCCGTTTCGAATTGATCTTTGAAGACGACTACCTGATCCTGGACGACCACTTCGCCAACAGCGGCAACATCGATGTAACCCTGGAGACCCTCAAGTATATGGACTACCGCAGCCTGCAGATCGTCTACGCCATCCGGGGCAGCCGGGGCGTCATCGTGAACCGGGAAAACGCCGAGGCCCTGGCCTGCTGGGCTCCCAGGCTGGGGGTGGAGGAGGTTATCGCCACCTTGAGCCGTTCCCACACCGACGAAAAGGACTATGTGACCCCGGAAGAGATGGCCGTCTACCGGGAGGTTATGAAGGCCGCCGGGGTCAAAACCACCATCTACGAGGAACTCCCCGAAGCCCTGGCCGCCGGCCTTTCCCGGCTTCAGGCCGGGGATGTGATGCTCATGGCGGGCTGCCAGGGGATGGACCATGGGGCCCGTCTGGTCCTGGAACAGATTTACCGGAAGCGCCCCCACCTTTCGAAAGAGGAGATTTTTGAAGCCTTGCAAAACCGGGTGGCGGGGATGTAGAGCTTTCCCTCCCGTCCCTACCGTCCCTTCCAGGCTTGAAGTAGCGTTTGACGGCCAGGCGGTCGGAGTAGGGCACCTTTTCCGTGCCCACCAGCTGGTAGGTTTCATGGCCCTTGCCGGCCAGAAGGACCAGGTCCCCCGGCTCCGCCCGGGACAGGGCGAAACGGACGGCGGCCTCCCTGTCGGGCATGGCATGGGCACCGACCCCCGTTACCCCGGCCCGGATCTCTTCGATGATGTCCGAAACTTTTTCCCGGGCGGGGTTATCCGCCGTCAGCACTACCAGGTCACAATACCGGGAAGCGATGCGCCCCATCATGGGGCGTTTTCCTTTATCCCGTTCTCCGGGGCAGCCGAAAACGGCCAGCAGCCGCCGGGGCTTTTGCCCCTTCAGGAAGGCCAGGGTCTTCTCCAGGGCATCAGGGGTATGGGCGTAGTCCAGGGCCACCCGGAACCCGGCGGGGACCGGCAGGAGTTCCAGCCGGCCCGGCACCCGTTTAACCCCTTCCAGGCCCTTCTTGATGGTGTCCAGGGCAAACCCCTCCCCCACCCCCAGGGCGGCGGCAGCCAGAGCGTTGTACAGGTTGAAGGTTTCCGGCAGGTTCAAGTGCACCATGAGGGAACCCCCGGGGGTGACCAGTTGGAAGGCCTGTCCGAAGGCTCCCTGCCGGCGGGTCTCCCGGACCCGGCAGGCCCGCACCTGGGCCTTGTCTCCCAGCCCGTAGGAGATCACCGGCATGGCCGCCCGGGAGTTTAAATAACCGTAGGCGGGGTCGTCGGCGTTCAGGACGGCAAATCGGGGCCGGTCCCCGGGCGGGCCCTGGAAGAGGCGGGCCTTGGCCTTCAGGTATTCCTCCATGGTGCCGTGGTAGTCCAGGTGGTCCCGGGTTAAATTGGTGAAGAGGGCGGCCTGAAAACGGCAGACGGAAACCCGACCCTGGTCCAGGGCATGGGAAGATACCTCCATGGCAGCGGCGGCAGCGCCCCTCTTCAGCAGGGAAGCCAGGATTTCCTGGACCCGGGGAGCTTCCGGGGTGGTCATCTCCATGTCCCTGTAGAAGGATCTAAAATGGGCTCCTGTGGTCCCCATAACGGCGGCGGGATGGCCGGCAGCGTCATAGACGGATTGAACCAGGTAAGATGTGGTAGTCTTCCCGTTGGTACCTGTAATCCCCACCAGCTGCATTTTTTTGCTGGGGTGGCCAAAGAAGGCCGCTGCCAGAGGCGCCAGGCTCTGGCGGGGGTTTTCCACCTGTACCCAGGGAACCCCCCGGGCCTCCCGGATAGCTGACCTGGAGCCCACCACCAGCCCGGCGGCGCCCCGCTCCAGGGCCTGTCCCAGGAAGTCGTGGCCGTCGAAGGTTTGCCCTTGGAGGCAGACAAAAAGAAACCCGGGCTTGACCTGCCTGGAATCCCAGGCTATGCCTTTAATAGGGCAGTCCAGGCCGCCGCTGCTGTTAATAGTGGGTATGTTTTGAGCTAATTCCGAAAAAAGCATTTTGTCTCCTTGTCAAAGTTCTTTCCCTATTTTACCTCTTGTAATCCCCTGTATGCATGAGCCGGGCCCCTGGCCTGGCCTTTTTTAGCCCTGGTTTATTCTCTTAACTGTTGTTTTCGGGCCCTTTGGATATCCTGTCCTGCGAATCTTTCCCAAAAAAAAGCCTCCCCAGCCAAGCTGGAGAGGTCCCTGTCTTGGAGCCTGGCGGCTTAACCGTCAGGCTTCCTATCGTGCTTGAATAAACATCTGGGTTATGTAATAGGTTCCCAGGCTGTCTTTTACGATTCCTATGCCCGCATAGTCAAACTCGGGGTTTAAAATATTTTCTCTGTGCCCGTCGGATTTCATAAGGCTATTATGGGCCACGTCAACGCCGGCTGCTTTGGCGATATTTTCTCCCGCCGACCAGTAGAGGATGTTGTGGTCCTTCATCATGTCAAAGGGAGAGCCGTATTTTTCTGAGTAATGGCTAAAATAGTTGTTTTCCACCATGTCCTGGCTCTTTAAACGGGCCAGTTCCCGAAGTTTCTTGTGCATGGTTAGGGGAGGGGCACCGGCCTTCTGCCTCTCCTGGTTTATGAGTTCCAGCATCCTCGTTTCTCCGGCACTGTTAATTGTATAGGGTTCTGGTTCCGGTTCAGGTTCCGGCGGGGGCTTTGGCTCCGGTTCCGGTTCAGGTTCCGGTTTTTCCGCCTCCGGCTTCGCTTCCTGTTCAGGCTCTGTTTCCTGCTTTTCTTCCGGCTTCCGCTGGGACTCGGGCGTAGGTTTGGGGTTTGTATCTTGCCAGTCGGGTTTTTCTTCGGGTTCCATATCTGGGACCCCTTCTAAATCTACCAGATCTCCGATACCATCAGCCTTCAGTTTTCCCCAGTCATGTCCCCAAAAGGATTCCGGGACGCCGATGCTATCTTCTTTATCCTTGCCTTTCCTGCCAGCCTGCTCTTCGCTATCGTCTCCCGCCTCTGCCTCCCTTTCTTCCGGGGCAGCTTGTCTTCCGGCGG
>PWVN01000167.1 GCA_003561835.1 Syntrophomonadaceae bacterium | reverse complement strand
CGCCGCCAGGATTTCCCGGGACAGGCCCTTGATTTTGATGTCCATCTGCAGGGCCGTAATCCCTTCCCGGGTCCCCGCCACCTTGAAGTCCATATCCCCCAGGAAGTCTTCCATCCCCTGGATGTCCGTCAGGATGACGGGCTCCTCGTCCATGACCAGGCCCATGGCCACCCCGGCCACCGGCTTCTTGATGGGGACCCCGGCGTCCATGAGGGAGAGAGCCCCGGCACAGACGCTGCCCATGGAGGTGGAACCGTTGGACTCGATGACCTCGGAGACCAACCGGATGGTGTAGGGGAAATCCTCGTCCCCGGGGATGACGGGCAGGAGGGCCCGCTCTGCCAGGGCGCCGTGGCCGATCTCGCGGCGGCCCGGCCCCCGCATGAAGCCTGCCTCACCCACGCTGTAGGGCGGGAAGTTGTAATGGTGCAGGAAGCGCTTGGATTCCTCCAGGCCCAACCCGTCCAGCCGCTGCACATCGCCCATGGGCCCCAGGGTGCAGATGTTTAACACCTGGGTTTGCCCCCGGCGGAAGAGGCCGGAACCGTGGGTGCGGGGCAGCAGCCCCACCCGACAGGTTATGGGCCGGATCTCGTCGGGATGGCGGCCGTCGGGCCGCACCTTCTCCTTAAGGATCTTCTCCCGGACGATCTCCTTTAAGAGTTCCTCGAAGGCGGCCTTGATATCCTTCTCGTTATCGGGATATTCTTCCAGAAGGCTTTCCTTGACTTCCTTTTTAATGGCGCTGATTTTATCTTCCCTCTCCTGCTTGTCGCTGATCAAGAGGGATTCCCCGATCTTCTCCCGGGCCAGGGACTGGACTTCTTCCGCAATCTCTGCCGGCGGTGCGTAGAGAGGGACTTCTATTTTGGGCACCCCCACCTGATCCCGCATCTGCTCCTGCAGGGCCACCATCTCCTTGATGGCTTCGTGGCCTTTCAGGATGGCCTCCAGCACATCTTCCTGGGAAACTTCCAGGGCCCCCGCTTCCACCATCATGACGGCTTCCTTTGTCCCCGCCACCGTCAGGTGCAGCCGGCTTTCCTCGGACTGTTTTGCCGTGGGGTTGATGACGAATTCCCCGTCCACCAGGCCCACCACCACGGCAGCTATGGGGCCCATGAAGGGGATGGCGGAGATGGTCAGGGCGGCCGAGGCCCCGGTGATGGCCATGATCTCCGTGGGGCAGTCCTGGTCCACAGAAAGGACGGTGGCGACGATATGTACCGAGTTTCTAAAGCCCTTGGGAAACAGGGGCCGAAGGGGCCTGTCCGTCAGCCGGGCGGCCAGGGTAGCCTTCTCCGTGGGCCTGCCCTCCCGCTTGATGAAGCCTCCGGGGATGCGGCCCACCGCATATAACCGTTCTTCGTAGTCCACCGTCAGGGGGAAGAAGTCGATGCCTTCCCGGGGTTCCGCTGAGGCCGTCGCCGTGGCCAGGACCACGCTGTCGCCGTAACGGACCAGGACAGACCCTCCCGCCTGCTGGGCCAGTTCCCCCGTCTCAAAAGTCAGGGGCCGACCGGCCAGATCCATACTGAACTGTTCCATTGATTTACCTCCCTTTTAAAAAAGCGGGGATACCCCCGCCCGTCTAAGCTATCTTCTTAGTCCCAGTTTCTTGAGGATAACCTGGTAGCGCTCCACATCGCTCTTTTTGAGGTATTTCAAAAGCCCTCTTCTCTGACCTACCATTTTCAAAAGGCCCCTCCGGGAGTGATAATCTTTTTTATGGGTCTTCAGGTGTTCTGTCAGGTGGGTTATCCGTTCCGTCAAGAGGGCAATCTGCACTTCCGGCGAACCCGTATCCTTTTCATGGATTTGGTACTTCTCGATGAGATTCATTTTTTTGTCGTTTTTCAGGCTCATAAGAAATCACCTCCTCAAAAGTAATATCCCCGATCAGCCAAGAAAACGCCGGAGCTGCGATTAACCTAGCCGATGGTTCCTCGTGCGTCCATATTTTATCATAAGGAAAAAGTAATGTAAATCAATATATACTCAAATCTTCCCCTGGCTGTACTTTTCCCGGATCAGGCCCTCTCCCAACCGGATGTCCCGGCGGATCTGCTCCCGGAGCTCCCCCGTGTTTTTGAAGGCCCTCTCATCCCTCATTCTGTGCAAAAAGGAGACAATTAATTCCTCCCCGTAGATATTTGCGGAAAAATTCAACAGGTGGATTTCCACCGAAAGGTTCCGGCCCGCCACCGTGGGTTTAAAACCCACATTGGCCAGGGCATAGTAGCTTTTTTTGCCCAGGCGGGCTAAGCTCAGATAGACCCCCTTTTTCGGCAGCAGGATGTGGGTATCCACCTGGAGGTTGGCCGTGGGGAAACCCAGGGTCCTGCCCAGGCGGCTGCCGGGGATTACCCTGCCGTGGACGTGGTAGGGGTAGCCCAGGAATTGGGCGGCTTCCTCCATTAAGCCCGCGGCGATTCTGCTGCGGATGAGGGAACTGCTGACGATCTCTCCCGATATGCAGACGGCTTCCCGGACGGTGACGGAGAAGCCCTCCCTGCAGCCCAATTCCTGCAGGTGCCGGGTTTTTCCCTCCCCCCGGCGGCCGAAGGAGTAATCGAAGCCCACCACCACCCCGCTGACCCGGTATTTTTCCACCAGGTACTCCCGGACGAAGGCCTCGGGGGGCAGGGAGGCAAAGGCCCCGTCGAAATCCTCGATGAAAACGCAGGCGATGCCCAAGTCCTTGAACATGGCCCGCTTGTCCCGGAGGGTGGTCAGGAGAAAGGGGCCCGACACCTTCTTAAAAAACTGCATGGGGTGGGGGTTCAAAAGGAGGACGGCGCTCCTTACGCCCCGGGCGGCTGCCTGCCTGGCCGTTTCCTCGATGATGGCCCGATGCCCCAGGTGGATCCCGTCGAAGTTCCCCAGGGCCATCACCGTTTTCTCCACACATTGGTCCGTCTGATTATCCGAGAGCATATCCATTCCCCCTCTGCGTGCCTGGGCTTATTCCTGTATCAATACCTTGCCCGGCCTGACCAGGAGCAGTCCTGCCTCCCGGGCCACCCTGCCCAGGGCCAGAAAGCGGCCCTGGCAGTAAATTCTCACGGGCCCCTCTCCCGGGCAGACCCCAAAATCCAGGGAACCCTCCTTAAGGGGCACGGGGTTGCCGTGGGCGATTCTGCGGCCCTCTGACTCCGGGAGGTGGAGGGACGGCAGGCCCTGCAGGGGGTAATCCAGGGGATAGAGCTTTTCCTCAAGGCCCTCCTTTCCCCCCGCCTGCAGGTCTTCCAGGGTCCAGGCCTTTGCCAGGTGAAAGGGGCCGCTGGCGGTCCGGATCAGGAAGGACATGTGGCCCCTGGTGCCCAGGGCCCGGGCCAGGTCCTCGCAGAGGACCCGGACGTAGGTCCCCTTGGAGCAGGTGACGTCGAAAAGAAGGGTGCCTTTCTCCTCCTCAAGCTCCACCAGCCGCAGGTCGTGGATGGTGACCTCCCGCGGTGGGCGCTCCACCTCCAGGCCCTGGCGGGCCAGCTGGTAGAGGCGCTTCCCCTGGTGATGCAGGGCGGAGTACATGGGGGGCCGCTGCAGGATAGGGCCGGTGAAGCACTGCATGGCCCTGGCCACGGCGACTGGGTCCAGGGGCGGGACGGGTTCCTTTGCCGTTACCTCCCCCTCCGCATCCCCCGTGGCGGTGGCCTTCCCCAGTTTCAGCTCACTCCGGTAGGACTTGGTGCTGTCGGTGATGAAGGAAACCAGGCGGGTCCCCCTGCCCAGGGCCAGGACCAGGACGCCGGCGGCTGCCGGGTCCAGGGTGCCGGTGTGGCCCGTTTTGGCGCCGGAAATCCTGCGCACGAAGGCCACCACATCGTGGGAAGTCATTCCCGGGGGTTTTATCAGGTTCAAGAAACCGTCCATAAAAAAATCCACCCCTGTGCAGGTGCGGGGCCCGGGCCCGGGTCCCCTTTACTCCGGTGCCTGAACTTTTTTGTAAACTTTTGCGGCGACCCGCTGCAGGACCAGGGCCTTCACGTCCTCCAGGGGGCCTTCCAGGGTGCAGCCGGCCGCCTTTTTGTGGCCGCCGCCCCCCAGGGAGGCGGCGATTTCCCTCACATCCACTTCCCGGGAGCGAAAACCCGCTTTGACCTCCCCCCCTTCCTTCGCCCGGAAGAGGAGCCCCACGTTCACCCCCCGGACGTTGGCAGCGTAGTTGACCAGACCGTCCAGGTGCTCTTCCCCGGCCCCGCAGGAAGTAAGGGCGGTATCCGTGACGGTGATCCAGGCAATTTTCCCGCCGGGGTCAAACTCCAGGGCGTTGAGCCCCTCCCTGAGGAGGCAGAGGGCGGCGGGGGATATTTCATCGAAAACTTTCCGGCTCACCTGCCGCAGGGGGAAGCCCGTTTCCAGCAGGTCCGCCATGATGCGGAAGGTGCCGGCCGTGGTGTTGTCGTATTTGAAACTGCCCGTGTCGGTGCTGAGGGCGGTGTAGAGGGCTATAGCCATCTCCGGGGTGATCTTTGCCTTAAGGAGGCGGGCCAGGTGGTAGATAATCTCCCCCGTGGCGGCGGCCTCCGGGTCCACCAGGTTCAAAGAGCCGTAGCCGGTGTTGGATACATGGTGGTCCATGTTCACCAGCAGGGGGCAGGCGGCGGTGTCGCGGGCTTTGGCCTCCAGGCGGCCCAGGCGGGCCGGGTCGCTGCAGTCCAGAGCCAGGATCACCCGGTTTTCGGCAGCGGCCGGGTCCCGGGTCAGGGGCAGCCCTTCCAGGAGGAACCGGTAGCGCTCCGGCGCTTCCCCGTGGAGGAAGATGAGGTGCTCCCTGTCAAGCCCGGCCAGAAGGCGGGCCAGGGCGGCCAGGGAGCCGATGCTATCTCCGTCGGGGTTGATGTGGGAGGTGAGGAGAAAGGCCTCCTCCTTGAGCAGAACTTCCCCCACCAGGTCGTATTCTTCCTTGAGGCCCAAATTCTCCGCCCTTTTCATTCCTTCTTTTCCTCCAGGTCCAGGTCCTTAAGGAGTTTGTTGATGTGGTCTCCGTATTCCATGGAGGTATCCTGCTGG
>PWVN01000129.1 GCA_003561835.1 Syntrophomonadaceae bacterium | reverse complement strand
GGTGTGGAGCTGGGCGGGGTTTTTCGGCGCGTCCTCTTCGCCGTGAAGATGGGGGATTACCAGATCATGCTCTCGGGGGAACTCAACCCTGACAGCCAGGTTATGTTTGACCGGAATATCGCCGTGCGGACGGAAAAAATCGCCCCCTTTCTGCGGATGGACCGGGACCCCTATATCGTGGTCCACGACGGCCGTCTCTTCTGGATCCGGGATGCCTACACCACCACCGCCCTTTACCCCTACAGCCAGCAGTACGGCCGCATAAATTATATCCGCAATTCGGTGAAGGTCGTTGTGGATGCCTACGACGGCGATGTCACCTTTTATGTGGTCGACCCCGGCGACCCCCTGATCCAGACTTATGCCGCCATCTTCCCCGGGCTTTTCAAACCCCTGGAGGAAATGCCGGAGGGGCTTCGGGCCCACCTGCGCTACCCGGTGGAGTTGTTTAACCTGCAAGCCTCCGTCCAGCGGACCTACCACATGCAGGATGCCCGGGTCTTCTACACCAAGGAGGACCAGTGGCAGTTTCCCACGGAGCAGTACGAGGGGCAAACCCAGGTTATGGAGCCCTACTATACCACCATCCAGCTGCCGGGGGAGGAGAAGGAGGAGTTTGTCCTCATGCTCCCCTTCACCCCCAACGAGCGGAACAACATGATTTCCTGGATGGCTGCCCGGATGGACGGGGACCGGTACGGGGAGCTGATCCTCTTCAATTTCCCCAAGGACAGGACCATCTGGGGGCCCCAGCAGGTCGAGGCCCGGATCGACCAGAACTCTGTCATCTCCCAGCAGATTTCCCTCTGGGACCAGCGGGGGTCCAGCGTCATCCGGGGGAATCTGCTGGTTCTCCCCGTCAGTGATTCCATCCTCTACGTGGAACCCCTCTACCTCAGGTCCGACCAGAGCCAGCTGCCGGAGCTGGCCCGGGTCATCGTGGCCTACGGGGATATGGTGGTCATGGAGGAGACCCTGGATGCGGCCCTGACCCGGATTTTTGGGGATTATATAGGGGGAGGGGAGGGAGAGCCTCCCCCCGTGGAGGAGGATCCGGAAACCCCGCCCGGGGAAGAGGAGCCCCCACCCCCGTCCCCCGGTCTGGATCCGGAACTGCTGGAGGTCCTTAAAGAGGCGGCAGAGCTTTTTGCCCGGGCCCAGGAAAGCCTGCGGGCAGGGGACTTTGCCGGGTACGGCCGCTTTATCCAGCAACTGGAAGAGATCCTGACCCCCTACGGGGAAGAGTAAAGAGACGATTAAAGAGACGAGTAAAGAGGTGGAGGAAAGGCATGAAAGAGGTAGAAATCTATACCGACGGTGCCTGCTCCGGAAACCCGGGGCCCGGCGGCTGGGGAGCGGTCCTCCTGTACAACGGCCACCGGAAGGAGATCTCCGGTTATGGGGGGCAGACCACCAACCAGCGCATGGAGATCAAGGCCGCCGTGGAAGCCTTAAAAGCCTTAAATGAGCACTGCCGCGTCCGCCTCTACAGCGACAGCGCCTATGTGGTCAATGCCTTCCGGAAGGACTGGTTTTCCGCCTGGGAGCGAAACGGCTGGCTGAACAGCCGCAAGGAGCCGGTGATGAATCAGGACCTGTGGCGGGAACTCCTGGACCAGTCCCGCCGGCACCGGGTGACCTGGGTCAAGGTGAAGGGCCACAGCGGCAATGCCCTGAACGACCGCTGCGATGCCCTGGCCCGGGAGGAAATTGAGAAGAAGGCCCCCGGCATCATCCGGGGCAAAAATCCATAAAACCAAGGGAGGGTGATTCCCTTGTTTGCCTCCTTGCGAAACAAGCTGCTGGCCACCTATCTCATCATCATTTTTCTGGCCCTGCTCATGGTGGGGGGCTATCTTTTGTTTCTTCTGGAACGTACCGCCGAGGAAGCCCTGGAGGGGCAGCTGCGGGCCCAGGCCCTGCTGCTGGCGGATATGACGGCGGGCTTTTTCCGGGAAGGGCCCGGGGGAGGGCCCGCAGGGGAGCCCGGGACGGCGCCGGCAGGTCCGGCAGGGCCGGCAGACCCGGCAGAGCCCGCTGCCCCCGGCTCCCCCGTTGACCCCGGGGACCCGGGATATGTCCTTTATCTGGCTGGCTTAACCGGGGCCCGGGTTACCCTCATCGACCCGGAGGGAAGGGTCCTGGGGGATTCTCACAGCAATTATGCGGACATGGACAACCACCGGGACCGGCCGGAGATAGCCGCCGCTCTGTCGGGGGCCGAGGGCTTCTCCTCCCGCATGAGTTTTTCCACGGGGGAGGAGAGGCTCTACCTGGCCCTGCCGGTCTACGGCGAAGGCCGGGTCACGGGGGCCGTCCGCCTGTCCCTGCCCCTGGCGGAAATCCGCCGCCAGACCCGGCAGCAGTGGTCCCTGCTGGTCTCGGCGGTGCTGGTCACCCTGGTGGCCGCCGGGCTCATCAGCTGGCGTTTCTCCCAGGCCCTGGCCCGGCCGCTGAAGCCCATCCAGGAGATGGCCGCCCAGGTGGCGGCGGGGGAAGCCCGGGAGCCCCTCCATGACCTGGGAAGCGATGAAATAGGCCGGCTGGGCCGGGCCATCAACGACATGGCCAGGACCCTCAAGGATAAGATCAGCGAGGTGGAAGAGGGGAAGAGCCGGCTGGAAACGGTCATCGAGAACATCCCCAGCGCCGTCCTCTTCATGAGTAAGTATAAAAATATCCTCCTGGTAAACGGGGCAGCGGAAAAACTCACCGGGTTGGACCGCAGGCTCCTGATGGGCCAGCGGCTGGAGAAAGTCATTCGGGATACCCGGGTCATCCGGGAGGTGGACGAAGCCCTGGCGGGAAGGAGCAGCCAGCTCTCCGGCGAGGTCGCCTTCCACCACCCCGAAAAGCGGGTCATGGAGCTGGGAGGAGCCCCGGTGTACAGCCGGGAGGGGGAAATCCTGGGGTTGGTCATGTCCTTCCAGGATATCACCGCCATCCGCCGCCTGGAGAAGGTGCGCCGGGACTTCATCTCCAACGTATCCCACGAACTTCGTACCCCTGTCACCTCCGTGAAGGGCTATGCCGAAACCCTCCTGGAGGGGGCTCTGGAGGACCGGGAAACGGCCCGGGAGTTCGTCCGCATTATCGACCGGGAAGCGGGACGCTTGAGCCGGTTGATTGCGGAACTCCTGGAGATCTCCCAGATGGAAAACCGCCAGGTGAGTTTCAACATACAGCCTGTGGACCTGCGGGAAATCATGGAGAAGGCCCGGGGCAACCTGCTGCAGAAGGCCGAAGACCAAAAGATCAGGATGGATCTTAAACCGGGTGAAACGCCCCTTTGCGTCCTGGGAGATGCCGACAAGCTGCAGCAGGTCTTGAGCAACCTGCTGGAGAATGCCATCAAATACAGCCCGCCCGGCAGCCGGGTGCAGGTCTCTTACAGCCGTGAGGAAGGGGCAGCCGGGCAGGTCATTGTCCAGGTTTCCGATAACGGGCCCGGCATCCCCCCGGAAGACCTTTCCCGGATCTTTGAGCGTTTCTACCGGGTGGAGAAGGACCGCAGCCGTAAGCAGGGCGGCAGCGGCCTGGGTCTGGCCATCGTCAAACATATCATCGAAGGACACGGGGGCAAGGTGTGGGCAGAGAACAACCCCGGGAGGGGGGCCTCCTTCTTCTTCACCCTGAAACCGGTCGGGGAGCCGCCCGATGAGGAGAGCCCTTGAGGGGAAGATTCCCGGGCAGGGCCCATCTCTTCCGGTTTCCAGCCCCTTTCCAGCCGGTTTTTCTTCCCGGCCGTCCTGTTTTCCCGGCCGTCCCGGCTTCCCGGATTGTCGGAATTCCCGGTATGTATTATAATGGGGACAGATTTATGCATGGGGGAGGCGCTGTAAGATGCCTTATATATTGGTGGTGGACGACGAAGAGGCGATCCGGGGGCTCATCTCCTTCAACCTGCAGAAAGAAGGCTTTGAGGTGGGCACCGCTGCCGGCGGCCCGGAAGCACTGGATCAAGTGGCGAAGAGGCCGCCGGACCTGATCATCCTGGACTGGATGCTGCCGGGCTTAAGCGGCCTGGAGGTCTGCCGCCAACTCCGGGGCCGTCCCGAGACGGTGAACATCCCCATCATCATGCTGACGGCCCGGGCAGAGGAAGTGGACAAGGTCCTGGGGTTGGAATTGGGGGCCGATGACTATGTGACCAAACCCTTCTCCCCCCGGGAGCTGACGGCCCGGGTCAAGGCCCGCCTGCGGGGCAGGCAGTCCCGCCGGCCGGAAGGGGAGGCCGGGGAGAGTATTGTGAGCCTGGAGGGGCTTTACCTGGATCGGGAAAAGTACCTGGCCCGGAAGCAGGGCCGGGACCTGGAGCTTCCCCCCAAGGAATTTGAGCTTCTCTTTCTGCTGGCGGCAAACCCCGGCCGGGTCTTTCGCCGGGAAGAGCTTCTGGATCGGGTCTGGGGGTATGAGTACCCCGCCGATACCCGGACGGTGGATGTCCACATCCGCCATCTGCGGCAGAAAGTGGAGGAGGACCCCAACAGGCCGGAGACCCTGCTCACCGTCCGGGGTGTGGGGTACAAATTTCGGGAGCGGCAGCGGTGGCCGTGAGGAAAAATTCGAACCGGTGATGAAACTTTTTTCCACAGGGTGCGTCTAAAGAGAAAAAGGAGGGGTTCCCCATGAAAAAGACAAGATTCATTGCCCTGGTTCTGGTTGTGGTTTTAACGCTGTTTCTCCTGGTAAGCGGCTGTAGTTCCCGGCAGGGCGCGGATGATTCTTACGACGAGGCTCCTAGCGCCCCCGGCTATGATTGGGACCGGGGCGAACTCGCACCTTCCAAGGAGGATAGGGCCCCTATCACCGAAGAGCAAACCGGCGGCTCCGGAGCCTACGGGCAGCGCTATGCCATCAAAACGGGAGAAATCTCTGTCGATGTGGAGAATATCAAGGAGAGCGAGGGAAAAATCCGCAGCTTTGTGGAAGGCAAAGGGGGCTTTATCGCCGGCAGCAACTTTTACTCCGACCCCCGGGGCGATTACCAGTCCAGCAGCCTGACGGTCCGGGTCCCCCAGCAGCACTTC
>PWVN01000280.1 GCA_003561835.1 Syntrophomonadaceae bacterium | reverse complement strand
TTCGGTTCGGGTTTTGGCTCGGGTTTCGGTTCCGGGTTCCCTTCGGGTTTCTCCCCGGCCTGGCTGCTGCTGGTGCCGGTCGCGGCTTTTGCAGCGGCAGGGGTTTGGACAGCGGTCGGGGGCTCCTCCAATTTCGGTTCTTCCCCGGCCTCTGCTGCAGGTCTGGGGCCGTCTTGGCCTTCGGGTTCCCTCTCTTCCTCCCCGGTTTCCGATTTTACGTTTGCCAATTCCTCCAGGGGGATTTCCGGGACGTGAGATCCGGACCGGGGTCCGCCTTCGGGCAGCTGAAGGCTTCCTCCCGCCCCGGTGCCGGCAGTGGACATCTGGGCAGCCAGATGGGACATGGCCAGGGAGTCCACAGCCGTTGTGCAGCTGACCAGCAAAATCAGAGACATCAGGGTGATGAAGAAAAATCCTTTGAAAATGCGCGGCGGTACTGTGGTAAACAAAATAGTCCCTCCTGTTTTTTGAGGGACCGACGCCGAAAACAAAAGCACCTGTTTCGGCAGCCTGGCGATCGTGCCCGCCTGAAGCGGGAGTAGACCCATGGCTTTGCGTCCCTTCCTTTCGGAAGGTTTGCCTTTGTCGGTCAGGGATTACCTTTCCTCATTATTTGGCTGTGCGGCTGTACTTTTGAAGTACAAACCGGTACTTATACCTATACAAGGTAAATTATAGCAGGGCAAGGAAGGTTTGTCAAGAAATTTTTCCTGCCGGCCCGGCCGGGGCCGGAGATGCCGGAGATTGGCCCGGAGGTTTTCGCAGGGGGATGCGCCGGGCGGATGTCATCCCCCGGAGGGCGACGGAGCCCACGATAACGGCCCCGCCCACCAGGGACCAGGGACCGGGCCTCTCCCCCATGATGAGGAACACCCATACCGGGTTCAGCAGGGGCTCCAGGATCAGGACCAGGACGGCTTCGATGGCCCGTATATGACGGATAACCTGGGAATAGATGATGAAGGACAGGGCCATGAAAAGGCCCATGAGGGCCATGGCCGGCCAGCTGAAGGCGCCGATGGGCGGACCCGCCAGGAAGAAGAGGGGCAGGCCGATGAAGACGGTGATCACGCTCCCCAGGATGACGGATTCCACGGGGGAGCCTTCCTTCTGCTTGCGCATGAAAAGGTTGAAGCAGGCGAAGGTGACGCCGCTCAGGATGGCCAGGATGTTCCCCCCCAGGCTGCCCAGGGTCAGCTCGTCCAGGAAGAAGAGGACCATGCCCCCCATGACAGCGAAGGTGGCCAGCCAGTCGAAGCGGGTGACCCTCTCCTTGAGGAACCAGTAGGAAAGGAGGGCCACGAACATCGGGGCCGTATACTGCAGCAAAATGGCGTTGGCGGCGGTGGTCAGCTTGTTGGCCACCACGAAAAAGACCATGGTCAGGGAATAGGTGAAAGCCCCGCCCACCTGGGGGTAGGACCAGTTCAGCCGCAGGCGGCGGTAGTAAAGGAGGAGGGCGGCGGCGGCCACAAAGCTCCGGGTAGAGGAGATGGCCAGGGGGTGCCAGTCCACCATTTTGATGAAGAGGCCGTTCAAGCTCCACAAAAAGGCGATGAAGAGGAGGAGAAGGATGGGCTTGAGGCTCCCCCCGGGGGGCTCCGGGGCGAGGGCCTCCTCCTGTGTGAGGTCTTTCCCCGGGTTTTTGGCTTCCCGGGCGGGTTCTTTCTTTGCGCCACCGGGAGCAACCGGGATGGGGCTGCCCGGCAGATCTTTTGCTGTATCGGCCCGGATTATCCGGTTCTTATTTGTCGGCAAAAAAACCACCGCCAATGTTTTTTAACTGCAGGGATGTATTGTTGAAAAAGGCCTTCATCTGGAACCAGTACATCCCCTCCTTGTTTCGCAGAAACTCGTCCAGTTTGATGTTAGCCGCTGTGGCATACTCGGAGGCGGCCTTGAGGGCAAACTTGATGGAGCCCGTCCTGTCCAGCTCCTTCTTGATCTTTTCCCTGCTTCCCCGGGCCTCCTGCAGGTACTTCAGGGTGCCGGTTCGCTCCGCATAGTGGGAGGGGGCCAGGCTGTAGATGCCGTTGGCCACGTCATCCGTCAGGTCTTGCAGATCGTCCAGGATGGTGAGGGCGATGAAGAAGTCGTTGGCGGCCCCGGTGAGGAGGCGGATGTCGGCGGGCGGGGCCCCCAGGGCCCGGCACACGGTGCCCATGACCAGCCGGCCCCAGCTCCCGCCCCGTTCTTCCGCCTGCTGCAGGGAGGCCTCGATGGTGTAGGGTTTGCCTGCCATGCGTTGGTCGATGAGCTGGCTCTCCGCCACCACCACCATTTCTTTCTTGAAGAAATCCAAAAAGGCCTGGCGGAAGTTGATATCGATCTCCTGGATGATTTCCGCCAGGTGGACGGCCAGCTGGATGAAAAAGTAGTCCCCGAAGACGATGCGGGCATTCAAGGCATGCTGTTTCAAGGCCTGCTCCCCGTCGTCCCGGGAGTCGATGATGTCATCGTGAATGGAGGTGGCCAGGAAAAAGGCCTCCATGGTCTCGGCAAACTTTTCCGCCAGGGTGGTGGAGGCGTTGTAGCCCCGGGCGATGAGGTAGGAGAAGATGGAAAAAGATTTTGCCATGTACTTGTCCTGGCCGTAGCTGGTTATGAGGGCATCAAAATCCAGCATGGAACTTTCGTGGAAATCCAGGTACACTTTGTCCAGCAGGGTCTTCAAAGGTCGCTCCCTCCTCGGATATGAATGGGGCCGGGGCCTACAGCTATAAGTTATTCCACCCCCGGTGCCGTTTTCCTCCTGGAAAAGAGAAAAGAAGTTGCGCCCCGGGGTGCAGGGTTTTGGGGCGGGTGGTACGAATTATAATAGTGCCAGCCATAGCGTCTTTTAACTTTTCAACAGCGGGAGGTCGAGCTCATGAATTACGATGTGGAATACATTCGCAGGCAGTTCCCCGCCCTGTCCCTCCAGGTGGGAGGGCAGCCGGCGGCCTACTTCGACGGCCCCGGAGGCACCCAGGTGCCGCAGCGGGTCCTCGATGCCATGGTGGCCTACCTGGTCGGGGCCAACGCCAATGCGGGGGGCCCTTTTCACACCAGCCGGGAAAGCGACCGGATTGTGGAGGAGGCCCGCCTGGCCCTGGCGGATTTTCTCGGCGCCGGCCCCCGGGAGGTCTCCTTCGGCCAGAACACCACCACCCTCATGTTCAGCCTGGCCCTGGCCCTGGGACGGGGGGACAGGGACCTTGTCCCAAAATCAGGGGCGGCATACCGGCAGGGCCCCGCAACCGCCGAGGTGGGACAGGGGGACAGGGACCTTGTCCCAGAATTGGGGGGAGCATACCGGAAGGGCCCCGCTGCAGCCGGGGGAGGAAGGGGAAAGCCGGGGAGAAGGCCGGGCCCGGGGAAGCGGAATGAGATCCTCATCACCCAGCTGGACCATGAAGCCAACCGGGGGCCCTGGGAGGACCTGCAGGAGCTGGGGTATGTCGTCAGGGAGGCCCGGATCGACCCCGAGACCTGCACCGTGGACCTGGAGGATTTTGCAGCCAAACTGTCGGAGCGGACCCGGGTGGCCGCCTTCGGCTACGCCTCCAACAGCGTCGGCACGGTCAGCGATGTCAAGGAGATGACCCGCCTGGCCCACCAGGCGGGGGCCCTGGCTGTGGTGGATGCCGTCCACTATGCCCTTCACGGCCCCCTTGATGTGAAAGATCTGGGGGTGGACTTCCTCCTGTGCTCCGCTTACAAGTTTTTCGGGCCCCACCTGGGCATCCTTTACGGGAAGGAAGAAGTGTACCGGGAGCTGCCCACCTACCGACTCAAAGTCCAGTCTGCGGAGATTCCTCACCGCATTGAAACGGGTACCCTGAACCACGAGGGGATTGCCGGTGCCCGGGAGGCGGTGGAATTCATCGCCGATGTGGGGGAGCGTTTCGGCCTGGAGAGGAACGACGAAGGGGGCGGACCGGGAGGGGAGCCGGGACCGGAGGTGGCGGGGGGGTTGAGGCCGGGACAGGAAGCGGGGACGGGCCCGGAGGGAACCCCTTCCCGGCGGCGGCAGAAGGTTGTGGCAGGCATGAAGGCCATGGAGGCCTACGAGCAGCCCCTGGCGGAGCATTTGCGGGAGGAGTTGGCGGCCCTTAAGGGCGTGAAGGTTTACGGCCCCCCCAAGGGCCATCCCCGCACCTCCACCGTATCCTTTACCATGGAGAACGTGCCTTCGGGGGAAGTGGCGGCAGCCCTGGGGGAAAAGGGCATTTTCGTGTGGCACGGCCATTTCTATGCCAGTCGTCTGGTGGAGGTTTTAAATCTCGAGGGCTACGGCGGGCTGGTCCGGGTAGGCCTCTCCCCCTACAATACGGAGGCGGAGATCCAAAGGCTTCTGAAGGAGGTCCGCAGGCTTTCGGTTTAAGGATAGGGTTTGAGGGAAAAGGGGATAGGAGAAGATGCAGAGGGGACTGCGGGGGTGCAGCCGAAAAATAACCTTTGAGGGAGGAATTACATTGGCCGGTTTCCCGGAAGCGCATATCCTGGATGTGGACTTGACCAGTCAAACCCTGAGGACCAGGACCCTGCCGGCGGAAATATTCCGCCAGTACCCCGGGGGTTCCGCCCTGGGGCTCTACCTGATTCTGCAGGAGATGAGGGCGGGGGTGGACCCCCTGTCCCCGGACAATATGCTGGTCATGGCTGTGTCGGCCATAACCGGCCTTCCCATGAGCGGCCTGAACCGGATGTGCATCACTACCAAAAGCCCCCTGACGGGAACCATAGGGGACAGCGAGGCGGGAGGCTTTTTCCCTTGAAGGCCAACGGCTGGGATGCCGTCGTCTTCCGGGGACGGGCCCCTCACCCGGTATACCTGCACATCCAGGGGGAGGAGGCGGAGCTGCGCAGTGCGGAAGCCATGTGGGGGAAAGTCACCGGGGAAGCAGAGAAACTGATCCGCCGGGATCTGGAGGATCCGGATACCATCATCGCCCAGATCGGGCCCGCGGGGGAAAACCTGGTCAAGTACGCCTGCGTCATCAGCATGTGCAGCCGGGCTAACGGCCGGAACGGCACGGGAGCTGTTAT
>PWVN01000102.1 GCA_003561835.1 Syntrophomonadaceae bacterium | reverse complement strand
CACATAATTGTTACTCTCTCCTTCCTATACACTTCCGGGTATTATCATAGCACCTTCTGCTCAACCAGTCCAGGCATCGAAGATCCTCATTTCCTGGTTGCTCAGGTTAAAATATCTTTGAACGTATGAAAGCAAGATGTCGTGGCGCCGGTTGGCAAAGTTTCGCAGGCGCTGAACCTGCCGCTCCCAACTGGTGTAGGTGCCCCCCTGGGGCCAGCGTACCACGTGCCTCTTCATCTCCTCCGCGATTTCTGCTGCCATATCGTCAATTCGCGTAAGGACTCTTTCCTGCTCAAAGGTGTGGTTCATGTGATAGGCAAAGCGGCGGATAAACTCTTCCTTGAACTCCTCGTTTTTCAGCAGATTAACCAGGATGGCCGTGGACAGGTTACGGCCGTAGCCCGTCCCCACCGGGTTGGTCACATAGGCCAGGGTGTTGTGGTTGACATCGAAAAAACCCCAGTCGGTATCGTAGACGATCCAGCGCCAGCGGCCCTCATCGCCCTGCTCTTTCCAGAAGCGGATATTGGCGCTGTCGGTGTTGGCGAAGTAGATCTGGGCGATCCAGTAATCCATGAAGTTTTCCACATCCATCCGGGTCTTGATGTACTCGTAGTGCTCCGCCCGGCGCATGTCGTTTTTGACGATATAATCCCGCATTTCCAGGTAATCCCTGTTGCTCCCCGCCCGGACCCGGCTGTTGGCCTGCAGCAGGTCCACCTTCTCCGGGTCCACGTCGTGCTTGTAGGCGATGTAGTACTTGTTGATCCTCTCCCGGATGTCGTAGACGCCCCAGTATTCCCCGTTCAGGAAGAGGACGGCAAAGCGGTAGTTCTGGTAGTCCAGGTCCGTATCCTCCAGGAGGCTGCTCATCAGGGTATCCCGGATCCGGCTCAGAACGGCGTCCTGGCCGGAGGTCCGCAGGGTCAGGGCCTTGAAGGTGGTCAGGGGGCTGTCGGGGAAAAAGGGGTATTCCATGACGCTGGACCCGTAACGGCTGCGGGCAAAGATATTCAGGGTCTTTTGGCCCATGGCCCGGCTGTACTGGCCGCCGACTTTGATGCCCGCATCCATGGCATACCCCGGGGTGCCGTCGGCTTCGAAGAACTGGAAATGGATGGGCTTCTCCCAATCCTTCCAGAAATTTGCCCCCACGTAAGGGAATTCGGCGGAAGCGCCGTAGCCCCTGACGTAGATTCCCGTCCGCGGGTCCCACAGGTCGGCGGGGTCCATCATGACGGAGAGGACGGGCAGGGTGGTGTTTTCACCGATCAAAAAGGTATGGTTGACGGCGGGGCTTGGAAGCCTCCCCGGGGCAAAGGCCCGGGCCCGCACGACGGTGGTTTTTTCCAGGGTAAGGGGCCCCGGGTACAGGGGGGAGCCTTCATCGGGCTCCTTCCCGTCCAGGGTATAGCGGATCTCTGCCTCGCCGGCCCCGGGGGCCGGCGAGAGGGAGAGGGTTACGGCCTCCCCGTAAAAACCCCCCGGCTCGGAGAAGAGGGGAGGGGGGGCGTAGGCCAGCACCGGCTCGCTTTCGTTGGCCGCCCCGGGGGTGGGCTCTGTAAAAAAGACCCGTCCCTCCGGGTCCCCCGGGGGCCTCCCCACGGACAGGTCGGGGGACTGCATCCCCGTGGCCAGCCGGTCGATTACCAGCCCCGAGGGGTGGCTGAGGTATAGGGTTTCCCCCTGGACCCTCACCTTGAAGTTGGTGTGCAGGTAGGGGGCACCGGCAGAGGCCCGGTCCTTCCCCGAGGCAAAGACCAGCAGATAGTCGCCGGGTTCCAGGAAGATTTCCGGGAACTCCCAGCGAAAAGGGTCAGCGGCCCTGTCGGAGAGCCCGTAACCGGCCAGATTGACGGCCTTATCCCCGGAATTGTAAAGTTCGATCCAGTCGGGATAGTCGCCGTTTTCGTCCCGAAGGGTGGTGTGGTTCAAGGCCATGGCCTCATTGATGCTGAGGTTGTGGCTCTGTTTGAGCTCCTTTCCCGACAGGTAATCAAACCCCTGGGTGTAGTTGGATTCCCCCGGGGTGGGCAGGGGGAAATAGAGCCAGGGCTCCAGGTTGTGCTGCCGCCCGAAGGAAACGTCGGGATGCATGTTCCGGATGAGGATTTCATCGATGACCTGTCCCACAGGGTTTCGGAACACCAGGGTGTCATCCCGGTCATTTAATTTGAAATTCGTATGGAGGGCACCCTCCGGGCCCGACCGGTCTTTTCCCGAGGCGAAGATTACCAGGAACTCCCCCGCCCCGATTTCCCGGTTCGGGAACCTCCATTTGAAGGGGTCATTCTCCTTGTCGGATATCCAGTACCCTTCCAGGTTGACAGGGGAATCCCCCGAGTTGTGGATTTCAATCCAATCGGACAGGTCGCCGTCTTCATCGGCGATGGATGTCCGGTTGGAAGTCATGAACTCGTTAAGGTACACAGGGGAATCCTCTTCCCGCTCCCGGGGAATCTCCAGGTAGGCTGCCGTAGTGTTTTCCTCTCCCGGAGTGGGCTTAAGGAAATATACCCACTCCTCCTTTTGCCCCGGCCTTCGTCCCCGGGAGATGTTGGAGAGCATCTCCCCCGTTTCCACGCTGTCCACGATGCGGCCATCGGGGGTGCTCAGGACCAGGGTTTCCCCTTGAGCCCTCAGCCGGAAGTTGGCATGGAGGCGGGGCCCCTCCGGGTCCCTCCGGTCTTTACCCGACAGGAAGAGGAGGAGGTACTCCCCGGGTGCAAGGGCGACGGCGGGGAAGCTCCATTTCAAGGGGTTGGTGGGGTCGTCGGAGAGCCAGTACCCCTCCAGGTCCACCTCCGCAGGGCCCGTGTTCTTTAGCTCCACCCAATCGGGGAAATCCCCGTCCTCATCGGCCAGGGCGGAGCGGTTGCTGGCCATATACTCGTTGAGGATGACCGCCTGGGCATGGAAGGTCCGCCCGCTCAGCAAAAAAACCAGGGCCAGCAGCAGGGCGACGAGAAGGGCCAGATGCCGGATTCCCACACTTTTTTTCACATAGGTTTCCCGTTCAAACCGGGCCACGTAAGCCCCTCCCCCCTCGGCCTTTTTGCCGGCATGAAATCGCCGACATTATCTTATGATTCTACCGAAAACGGGGAATTCCTACATTTATTAAGAAAACATAAGACATTATTTGCGCTTTCGACCCGGGACAGGCAAAAAAAACCAGGGGGGCTTGCGAGAAGCCCCCCTGGTTTGTTACAGCGGCGCGGGAGTCCCCCGGCCCTGCTCTCCGCCTTGCTCCTCCCGGCCCGTCAGTTCCGGGACACGGCCATATAGACGATCAGGCCGAAGAGGCCGGGGTAGAGGACGAAGAGGAAGAGGGCTTCCAGGGGGTTCAAGGATGCCGTGGCGGCTTTTACCCCAACTTTGGGCATGTTCCCGATGTAATCATACCAGGTGGTGCCCCCCAGCTGCTTGACGGCCCCGTTGGCCAGGATGGCGGCCAGGAGGATGAACCACCCGTATCCCAGGTATTTGAAAAAGGTCATGATCCGTCCCTCCAATCTTCTTGTCCTAGAGCTCCTGTAATTTCCTGCGCAGGATCTCGTTGGCCAGCTGGGGATTGGCCTTGCCCCGGGTGGCCTTCATAATCTGGCCCACCAGGAAACCCAGGGCCTTCTCCTTGCCCTTTTTAAAATCGCTGACGCTGACCGGATTCTTGCTCAGGACCTCCTCCGCCAGCTTTTCCAGTTCCCCCGCATCGCTGATCTGGGTGAGCCCCTTCTCCTGGATGAGGGTTTGGGGCTCCTTCCCCGTGGCAAACATATCGGCAAACACCTCTTTGGCGATCTTGCCGCTGATGGTACCTTCATCCATGAGGCGCAAGAGCCGACCCAGGTCCTGGGGAGCCACCTTGCATTGGGAGACTTCCAGGTTGGCGGCATTGAGCAGCCCCAGGAAATCCCCCATCAGCCAGTTGCTCAGGGTTTTGGGGTTGCTGTAGTGGGCCAGGGCGGCATCGAAATAGTCCGCCAGCTCCTTGCCGGCAGTGAGGACCTCCGCATCATAGGCGGGCAGGCCCAGGCCCAGGAACCGGTGGTAGCGGGCGTCAGGTAACTCCGGCAGGGTTTCCCGGATTTCCTCTACCCATTCCTCCGCCACTTCCAGGGGTGGGACGTTGGGGTCGGGGAAGCAGCGGTAGTCGGCGGCGGCAAACTTGCTGCGCATGGCCCTGGTGGTCCCCTTGGCCTCATCGAAGTGGCGGGTTTCCGGGATGACCCCGCCGCCTTTTTTCAGTACTTTGCCCTGGCGCCTTATCTCGTATTCGATGCCCCGCTGCACCGAGCGGAAGGAGTTCATGTTCTTAAGCTCCGCCTTGTTGAAGAGCTCCCGGCTGCCGGCGGGCCGCAGGCTGACGTTGGCGTCGCAGCGCATGGAGCCCTCTTCCATCTTGCAGTCGGAGATGCCCGTGTACAGGAGGATGGACCTAAGCTTTTGCAGGAATAGTTTGGCCTCCTCCGCCGAGCGGATATCGGGCTGGGTGACGATTTCGATCAACGGGACCCCGGCCCGGTTGAAGTCCACCCGGCTGAAACCCGCCTCCACGATGCTGCCTGAGTGGAGGAGTTTCCCCGTATCCTCTTCCAGGTGGATCTGGCGCAGGCCGATGCGGCGGTCGCGGCCGTCGATTTGGATATCCACATACCCGTCCGTCCCCATGGGATAGAAGAACTGGGAGATCTGGTAGCCCTTGGGGAGGTCGCAGTAGAAATAGTTCTTGCGGTCGAAGGTGGTATGGGAAGCCACCCGGCAGTTCAGGGCCAGGGCAGCCTTGGTGGCAAATTCTACGGCCTTCCGGTTCAGCAGGGGCCGGTGGCCGGGCAGGCCCAGGCAGACGGGGCAGACCCGGGTATTGGGCTCCCCGCCGAAGGCGGTGGAGCAGCCGCAGAAGAGCTTGGTTTGGGTCCGCAGTTCCACATGGATCTCCAGCCCCATGACGGGTTCAAACTCTGCCTTCATCCTCGTCCCTCCCCTGCATCCCGGGCAAGGCCCGGAAAGGATAGCATGCCTTCCAGGAGGGCGGCGGCCTGGAGGAGGT
>PWVN01000030.1 GCA_003561835.1 Syntrophomonadaceae bacterium | reverse complement strand
CTTCTGGGGCGCCGCCAGGCCTCCCCTGGCAAGCCTCTATATCCTTCTCTTCGTCATGGGCGCCTGCGGGGGCGGTGCCGCCCCCGTGCTGGGAATAACCTGCGTCAAGGAAGCCAACCCCCTGGAACTGGCAGGACTTGCCACGGGTACGGCCAACATGGGGGGCTTTCTGGGGGTCTCCCTCATGCAGCCCCTGATGGGCTATATCCTTGACCAAAACTGGGAGGGCCTGGTGCTGGAAGGGGTAAAGATCTATCCCCAGGAGGCCTACTTCAAGGCCTTCCTGGCCTGCCTCCTGGTGCTGGCGACCACTTCCTGGACCGTTTTCCTGATCCGGGAGACCTTTGCCGGGTCTTCAGCCGAAAAGCCATAATAGTTACCAATCCCCGATGAATAAATTTTTACCGGCATGAAGGGAACCTGCCTCTCCAATCGCCCCCCCCTTTGCTCCTTTGCCCCACCCCCGGTTTGCCCCTCAGCAGAAATGCCCTGCCGATATGTTCTTTGTAAAATTACAGAGAATTTTTGTGTTTTGCAGGAAATTAACGCTGTTACACCTAATATACATTAATGCTAAGGTATTTTCGTTTAACAAGATTCGTGGGTGGGTCAGCGGCGATTTGAAATTTTTTTGCCCGAAGAGAAGACTGAATCTTTTCTTTATTCCGCTGCCTAACCCGTTCCGAGGAGGTGGTCTATGAGTAGAGTCGGGCAGGCAGTTAGCTGACAAGCGTGCCAAAATTGATTTGAAGGAGGAAAAATCGTGCATTCTTTGCTTTTTGTGATTGTTGCCCTTGCCCTGTATTATTTGGCTTATAAGTTTTACGCCACCTTCCTGTCGGAGAAAATCTGGCAATTGGATCCGAACAGGCAAACACCTGCCTACAAGTACGAGGACGATTTTGAATTTGTACCTACCGATACACCCATCGTGGCAGGCCACCATTTTACCTCCATCGCCGGCGCGGCCCCCATCGTGGGCCCCGTGGTGGCGGCCATCTGGGGCTGGCTGCCGGCCCTCCTCTGGATCGTCTTCGGGACCATCTTCCTGGGAGCCGTCCACGACCTGGGCGCCCTGGTAGCCTCCCTGCGCCACGAAGGCCGGGGAATCGCCGACTTCCTCAAAGACCTCCTGGGAGAGCGGGCCATGCAGCTCATGTATGTGGTGGTCTTCTTCCTGCTGGTCCTGGTATCGGCGGTGTTTGTCCACGTCATCGCCGTGCTGGCCTCCAACTTCCCGGCGGCCGTCTACTCCGTCTGGATTGAGATCCCCCTGGCCATCGTCATCGGCCTTATGATCAAGAACAAGTGGAAGGTGAACCTGTACATGGCCGCCGGCATCGCCGTGGCTATCATGTATGCCATGATCTGGTTCGGCGTTCGTCATCCCATCAGCCTGACCTATGATCAGTGGATCGTCATCCTGGTCATCTACATGTTCATCGCTGCCCGGCTGCCCGTCTGGCTCCTGGTGCAGCCCCGGGACTTTATCAACGGCATCCAGCTGATCATCGCCCTCTTTGCCGCCACTATCGGAGTTGTGGCCCTGACGGCCGTGGGCGGCGGGCAGCTGGCGGCCCCGGCCCTCAGGGCAGCCCCGGCCGGTGCCCCTCCCATCTGGCCCTTCCTCATGGTCACCATCGCCTGCGGGGCCATCTCCGGGTGGCACTCCATCGTGGGCAGCGGCACCACCCCCAAGCAGATCAAGAGCGAGAAGGACGCCAAGCTGGTGGGCTACGGTTCCATGCTGGGCGAAGGCTACCTGGCCGTGATTGCCCTTCTGACGGCTGTTGTCGGTTTGGGTGTTGCGGGTTATGAGGCCTCCTACGGTGCCTGGGGCGCTGCCGCCTGGCCTGCCATCTGGGCCACGGGCGGTGGAGCCTTCCTGGTACCCCTGGGAATCCCGACGTTGGTGGGCGCCGCCTTCTTTGCCGTGGTGGCCAAGAGCTTCGCCATGACCACCCTGGACTCGGCTATGCGCTTTACCCGCATCGCCTTTGCCGAGAGCACCGTGACCTTCAGGCTGCCGGAAATCTTCCGGGACAAAACGGTTTCCCTGCTGCCTGGAGGTCTCGCCATCGCCCTGCTGGTCTACTTCCGGTACGGCATGACACTGTGGCCCCTCTTCGGAGCCAGCAACCAGATCCTGGCGGCCATCGCCCTCCTGGCAGCCGCCACCTACTTGAGGTCCCTGGGCCGGCCCACCATCCACTACATCATCCCCTTCTTCATCATGATCATCTCCTCCATGACAGCCATGGCTTATGAGATCTTCATGACCTATATCCCGGGGGAGAAGTGGATTCTGGTTTTCATCGGGACTGTTGTCTTCATCTGCGGCCTGGGCGTGGTGGTCATCGCCTACCAGACCTGGCAGAAGACCAGCACCCCCGTATCAAAAGAAGCATAAAAGCCAAAACACAGCCAAGTAAAAAGAAGCCCTTCCCCAAGGGGAGGAGGGGCTTCTTTCCTTTACCGCATCCCGGGCCTTCCTTTGCCCTAGAAATACGGCTTTCCGTTCCTTGCTTTTACCTGAGGTTTCCTCCCGCTAAACTGATTTTCCAGTTTTAATGGTCTTGCCTGCAGAGGTCTTGTGCAGCAGGAAAAATGCCCCGTAGAGCAGGACCAGGACGATGAGCAGGGGGATGAAGGGCTGGTTCATGAGGGCTGCGAAGATGTAGCCCGCAGCGGAAACGGCGGCTGCCAGCAATGCGTAAGGCAGCTGGGTGTTCACGTGGTCGATGTGGTTGCAGTTCGCCCCCGTTGAGGACAGGACGGTGGTGTCGGAAATTGGGGAGGAATGGTCCCCGAAGACAGCCCCGCCCAGGACGGCAGCGATGCACATGGCCGGGTTCAGCCCGGCGGCCACGGCCACCGGTACCCCGATGGGCATCATGATGGCGAAGGTTCCCCAGGAGGTCCCGGTGGAGAAGGCCATGAAAGCCGAGACCAGGAAGATGGCGAAGGGGATGACGGCCCCCGGCAGGGTATCGCTGACGATTTCAGCCACAAAGGCGCCGGTCCCCAAAAGCCCTGCTACTTCCCCGATGGACCAGGCTAGAATCAGGATGGAGAGGGCGGGAATCATGGCCTTCAAGCCCTGGATGAAGTTCTCCATGCAGTCCTTTATCGAAAGGACCTTTCGGGGAAGGTACATGAGCATGGCCACGATATTGGCCACCAGGGTGCCGATGACCAGGGCCGTGGCGGAATCGGCATCGCCGATGGCATCCGCAAAGCCAACCCCGTCAAAGAAACCGCCGGTGTACATGAGCCCGATGATGACGGAACCGATGAGGACCACGATGGGCACCAGCAGGTCCCACATGGTTCCCTTTTCCGATTGTTCCATCCCGGATATATCCTGCCCGGGGATTTCATCCTCCGTGGCCGGATCGAAGACCTGGCCCTTCTCGATGGCCCGTGTCTCTGCCCGGGCCATGGGGCCGAACTCGATGTCGCTGACGGAGAGGTAGACCACCATGATAACGGCGGACAAGGCGTAGAAGTTGAAGGGTATGGTCTCCAGGAACAGCCCGAAGGCGTTTACTTCCACTCCCAGGCGATCAAACTCCGAGATGTACAGGGACATGGCATAGGCAATCCAGGTGGAGATGGGGACGATGATGCAGATGGGAGCTGCCGTGGAGTCGATGATGTAGGCCAGCTTCTCCCGGGATATCTTGTAGCGGTCTGTGACATTACGCATAACCGAACCCACCGTCAGGGCGTTAAAATAGTCATCAAAAAAGATCAATACGCCCAAGCCCCAGGTGGCCAGCTGCGCTTTTTTCCGGGTATTCACCGCGTTCGCTGCGGCCCGTCCGAAGGCCTGCGCTCCCCCGGAGCTGTGCATGATGCCCAGGAGGCCTCCCAGGAGAACGGTAAAGAGCAGGACCCGGGCCTGCCAGTCGTCGGTAATCTGGGCCACAAGGATTTCCACCAACTCCAGCAGGGTTTCACCCACATTGCCGGTAAAGATCAAAAGGCCGACCACGATACCGGCGAAGAGGGAAAGCAAAACCCGCTTCGTCAAGATAGCCAATCCGATGGCCAGAAGCGGCGGAACGATTGACCATAAACCAAAATGATCCACGTAATTTCTCCTCCTTTTTCATTGTTTTGCAGCAGGGCGGGCAGCAGGAAAATAAAAAACTGCCGCGGTAGACCGGCAGCACCTCTGATGCTGTATGGAAGGTAGAAAGGCCAGGAGGTGTCGGACAGAAGGTACTCATGCCGGTTTCCCTAATAATAGTCCACCTTGAAACAGCCTGTATAAACCCACTCTCTGCTGCTCTTGCGTAGAATTTTACCGGACGATCAGGCCATCAACCCCCTCCTGAACTTAAATGATTTATCTCCCCCTTAAAATTATCATACTTTCCTCTTCGGCGCAACACCGTTTTGGAGCCTGGCTGGATTAAGCTATTCTTCAAAGAGGCTCAGATATTCGCCGTAGCCCTCCTCCTCCAGCTTTTCCCTGGGGATAAAGCGCAGGGCCGCGGAGTTGATGCAGTACCGCAGGCTTCCGCCGGGGCCGTCGTTAAAGATATGGCCCAGGTGGGAATCCGCTTCGGCGCTCCGGGCCTCAACCCGCACCATGCCGTAACTGGTATCTCGCTCCTCCCTGATGCTCTCCTCCTTCAGGGGCCGGGTAAAGCTGGGCCACCCTGTACCTGAATCGAATTTATCCGTAGAGCTGAAGAGGGGTTCCCCCGACACCACATCCACGTACAGGCCCTCCGCCTTGTTGTCCCAGTATTCATTGTTAAAGGGCGGTTCCGTGGCATCCTCCTGGGTCACCCTGTACTGCAGGTCCGTCAACCGCTTCTTTAAATCTTCTTTCTCCTCGTCATTTTGTGCCGTCAGATCTTCCATGCTCCTTCCCTCCGCTTCTGTAATTTCCCCTTTATTTTCTCCACCGATCCCGCAAATTAAACCATCTCCGGCCATATAGAGCAACCCTCCGGCTACCAGCAGGCCGATAAGCCCCAAACGAAAAACCCATGACCCGAAAATTCTCCCTGCATAGCCCCCCTCATGATTCTGTTTATATTTATTATTATTTATCAACTTACTTCAATTGGTTCAAGGAT
>PWVN01000252.1 GCA_003561835.1 Syntrophomonadaceae bacterium | reverse complement strand
CATAACCTCCCCCGCCGTTTCCCCCGGCAAGAGGGGGAAAGCTTCCTGCAGGAGGATGTCCCCCGAATCCACGCCCTGATCCATCAAGTAGACGGTGGCCCCCGTTTCCGGGGCCCCCTCCATGAGGGCCCTCTGGACGGGGGCCGCCCCCCGGTACAGGGGGAGCAGGGAGGGATGCAGGTTGATGCAACCCAGGCGGGGCAGGGCCAGCAGGGCGGGGGGCAGGATCTTCCCGTAGGCTGCCGTGGCGATGAGGTCGGGTTTAAGGACCTCAAGAGCCTTAAGGAAAGCGGGTTCCCGGAGGTTCGCCGGCTCCAGGCAGGGGAGGTTTTCCCTCTGGGCATATTCCTTGACGGGGGTAGGCAGGAGCTTCCTGCCCCGCCCCCGGGGCCTGTCGGGTTGGGTCACCACGGCCGCTACCCTGTACGGATGATTGACCAGGGCTTCCAGGGAGGGCAGGGCAAAAACCGGGCTTCCCATGAATATCAGATTCACGGCCGGGTCTCCTTTCCGTCGTCCTCCGGGTTATTTATCCACAAACTTCAAAACTTTGTCCACGAAGAGGACCCCTTCCAGGTGGTCGATTTCGTGCTGCAGGGCCCGGGCCAGCAGGCCCGTCCCCTTGACCCTTACGGTTTTCCCTTCCCGGTTCAAGCCCTCCACCACCACCTCCGGGGACCGGGGCACCTCCCCGTACATGCCGGGAAAGCTCAGGCACCCCTCCACGTCCACCTCTTTGCCTTCCCTGGAGATGAGGGCAGGGTTGATAAGCTCCAGTAAATCATTTTTCCCCATTCTGACCACGACCATTCTCTTGGGGATGCCCACCTGGGGGGCAGCCAGACCCAGGCCCTGGGCCGCATCCATGGTCTCCACCATGTCGTCCAGCAGGCGTAAAATCGCCGGGGTAATTTCCTTGATTTCCCGGGCCTTCTGCCTGAGGGCCGGGTCGTTGTCCTTTCTGATGTAGCGAACCGCCATGGTTTTGCCTCCTCTAAAGCATGCTCAGGGGGTCCACATCGGGAATGATGCTGACGTGGGGGGGGCCCTCCCGCACCGCTGCAGTGATCTCCCGGGCACAGGCCCGAAGATGACCCATATCCTTCCCCTTGAGGACCAGGTGCCAGCGGCTGGAAGCGGCCACCCGGGCCAGGGGGCATTTCACCGGCCCCAGAAACTCCACACCCCGCCAGCGGGGGGACATCCGCCCCGCCCCGGCGGCGGCCAGGGCCACCTGGCTCTCCTCCGCCCCCGTCAGGAGGAGGCGGATAAAACTGCTGAAGGGAGGGTACCCCAGTTCCTCCCGGGCCTTGATCTCCTGGTCATAAAAACCCTCGTAGTCGTGCTCCCGGGCCGCCCGGATGGCGTAGTGCTCCGGCTCGTAGGCCTGGACGATGACCTGCCCCCCGAAACCGCCCCGGCCCGTGCGGCCGGCCACCTGGGTCAGGAGCTGGAAGGTCCTCTCCCCGGCCCTGAAGTCCGGCAGGTTCAACCCCAGGTCCGCCGCCATGACCCCCACCAGGGTGATCCCCGGGATGTCCAGGCCCTTGGCCACCATCTGGGTGCCGATGAGAATGGCCGCCCCTTCCTCCTTGAAGGAGCCGAGGATTTTTCCGTGGGCCCCCTTACGGGAGGTGGTGTCCGTATCCATGCGGAAGATTCCCGTTTCCGGGAAAAGAGAGCGGATCTCTTTCTCCACCCGCTGGGTACCGGTGCCGAAATATTTGATATAGCGGGACCCGCACTTGGGGCAGGTGTCCGGGGCCGCGGCGGTGTTGGAGCAGTAGTGGCACAAAAGCTTCGTTTCCTGGGAGTGGTAGGTCATGGCAATCTCGCACCGGGGGCAGCGGATGACCAGGCCGCATTCCCGGCACAGCACGCAGGTGGAGTGGCCCCGCCGGTTCAAAAAGAGGAGGGCCTTTCCCCCCGCCTCCACCGTCTCCTGCAGGCGCTGGAGCAGGAGGCGGCTGAACATGCGCCGGTTCCCCTCCTTCAGTTCCTCCCGCATGTCCACCACGGTGACGGGGGGCATGGGCCTTTCCAGGACCCGGCGGGGCAGCGAAAGGAGCCTGTATCCCCCCTCCCGGGCCCGGTAGTAGCTCTCCAGGGAGGGGGTGGCGCTTCCCAGGAGGACCAGGGCCCCCTGGCCCCGGGCCCGCTCCCGGGCCACCTCCAGGGCGTGGTAGCGGGGGGTCTCCTCCTGCTTGTAGGTCCATTCGTGCTCCTCGTCCAAAATGATGACTCCCAGGTCCAGGACGGGGGCAAAGACGGCCGAACGGGGGCCTATGGCGATGCGGGCCTCCCCCGAGAGGAGGCGGCACCACTCGTCGTAGCGCTCCCCCCGGGAAAGCCTGCTGTGGAGGAGGGCTGCCCGGGAGCCGAAAAGCTTCCTGAAACCCTGGATCATCTGGGCCGTCAGGGAGATTTCCGGCACCAGGACCAGGGCGCCCCGCCCCCGGGCCAGGGATTCCCGGCACAGCCGCAGGTAGATCTCCGTCTTGCCGCTCCCCGTCCCCCCGTGGAGGAGGAAGGTCTCTTCCTCCCTCCGGGCCAGGCTTTCCTTCAGGGCCGAAAGGGCCCCCTCCTGTTCCGGGGTCAGGGAGATCTCCTGCCCGCCCTGCCGGCCCCGGGGGGCCTCTTCTTTCCGCTTCCTCTTGCGCTTGGGGCTGGGAAAGGGCAGCATGGCCTGGAGGACGGCGGCACGGCTGCACAGATAGTAATCCCCCACCCAGCTGGAAAGATGCAGCAGCTCCTCCGTCAGGAGGGGAAGGGGATCCAGGACCCGGTATATTTCTTTGACCGGGAAAAATTCCGGCTCCTCCAGGAGCCCCGTGACGAAGGCCTGGGCCTTCCGGCGGCCGAAGGGCACCTCCACCCGCATCCCAGGCAGGACCTGCCCCCGAAGCTCCGGGGGCAGGGCATAATGAAAGGGCCGGTCCAGGGCATCGACGGCCGAAGCCACCCTCACTTCAATATACATGTAAGTGGGGACGGTCCCTTCCTCCCTTGAACCAAAGGCCCCGGGGGAACGGAAAACCCTCCCCTTGCCCCTCCCTTCTCCGCTGCAAAAACTCCTATATATCTTTCTGCACGGTCCCGGCCTATTCCTTTATTCCCCAAACTCTTTTCATTTTCCGCCAAAACCTTTATAATGGGGGAGGAAAGGAGGTCTGCCCATGATTTCCCGCCTGCGGGACTTTGGCAGAGAAAATTCCAGCTGGCTCCTTCTGGCCCTGGGCTTCTTCATCGCCGGCTACCTGGTGGCCCTGCGGGCCCTGACGGGCAACCCCCAGGCCTTTCACCTGATTCTGGAACAGCTGGAGCGGCTCATGGACCTGGGGGAAGACATCTACAGCTCCCATGCCCTGCGGGGGATCTACCTGGTCCTTTTGAACAACACGGTGGCCACCTTCAGCATCATCCTCTTCGCCGTTATTCTGGGACTGCCCCCCCTCTTCAGCCTCTTCGGCAACGGCAGCCTTATGGGGGTGGTGGCGGTGCTGATGGCGGAGCAGGGTATGAGCTTCCCCGCCTTCTTCGTCCTGGGCATCCTGCCCCACGGCATCCTGGAGCTGCCCGCCTTCTTCATCAGCGCGGCCCTGGGCCTGAAAATCGGCTACCACGTGGTCTTCCCCCTGCCGGGGGAGACGAGGCTGAACAGTCTTAAGCTGAATTTCCGGGAGGCCGCGAAGATGGCCCCCGTGATCTTTTTGCTGCTGGCAGCGGCGGCCTGCATCGAGGTCCTGGTCACTCCCCTGATCCTGGGCCCCTATGTGCCCCCGGGGGTAGGCCCCTTGTAAAAACCGGCCTTAAGGCCGGTTTTTTATTTTCGCTATGGCGTCCAGCAGCCTGTGGGCCGCCGCCTCCTTGCTTAAGAGAGGGACCTCCTCCCTCTCCCCTCCAGGATAGAGGAGGGTCAGGGCGTTCTCGTCCCGGTCAAAACCGATATCCCCTCGGGAGACGTCGTTGGCGGCGATCAGGTCCAGGTTTTTGGCGGCCAGCTTTTTGGCGGCGTTTTCCAGCAGGTCCCGGGTTTCGGCGGCGAAGCCCACCAGCACCTGGCCCGCCGGCTTCTGCCGGCCCAGGGCTGCCAGGATGTCCGGGTTCCTGGCCAAGGTCACCGTCAGGGAAGAGGAATCCTTCTTAATCTTATCTTCCGCGGGCTTAAGGGGCCGGTAGTCGGCCACTGCCGCCGCCTTGATGATGATGTCCATGCCGGGGGCCTCCCGGAGGACGGCTTCCATCATCTGGGCTGCCGTCTCCACCCCAAGGAAGGAGATCCCCCCGGGGGCCTCCAGGGCCGTGGGCCCGGAAACGAGACAGACTTCGGCCCCCCGGTCCCGGGCGGCCCGGGCCAGGGCAAAACCCATCTTGCCGCTGGAACGGTTGCTGAAATAGCGGACGGGGTCCAGGGCTTCCCGGGTGGGGCCGGCTGTTACCAGCACCTTGAGGCCCGCCAGGTCCCGGCCTTCCTTAAGGAGGGCCGCCAGGGCCGCCAGGATCTCCCCGGGTTCCGCCATGCGGCCCACCCCAAAGGTACCGCAGGCCAGCTGGCCGCTGTTGGGGTCCACCATGCGGATGCCCCTCAGCCTCAGAGCCTTCAGGTTGTCCCTGACGATTTCCTCCCGGTACATCTCGTCGTTCATGGCCGGGGCCAGGAGGACGGGGATTTGCCCCCGGGCCAGGAAAAGGGTGGTCAGCAGGTCGTCGGCGATGCCGTTGGCCATCTTGCCGATGACGTTGGCGGTGGCCGGGGCCACCACCAGGGCCTCGGCCCAGCGGGCCAGGCTCACATGGCCCACCTGGTAGCTGTCGGCCTCAAAGGTTTCCGTATAGACTTTAAAACCGCTCAAGGTCTGCAGGGTCAGGGGCGTAATGAAGGCGCGGGCGTTTTGGGTCATGACCACCTTTACCTGCGCTTCCTTCCGGACCAGCAGGCGGCAGAGTTCCGCTCCCTTGTAGGCGGCGATTCCTCCCGTTAACCCCAGGAGAATTTTCCTGCCGGCAAGCATCTGTAATCCCCCCAATGCTTCAGGCCCCCGGGGCCTTCTTCATGCGTTCGTAAAAAACATTGCCCTGAGCGATTTCTTCCAAGGCCATGGTAACCTCTTTGT